>NZ_JAGYZD010000048.1 GCF_018371055.1 Finegoldia magna
GTTTTTGGTCCTGAACTCATTAATCTCAAATCACTTGCCATTTTTGACAAACTTACTGCAGTTGATTTTACTGCTGATGATATCTCTACAAGTCCATCCAAGTTATTAGTTCCATCTATTAAATCCTCTGCTTGATGCAAATCAAATCCTGTTAGTTCAGCTAAAATCGGAACAATGTTGGTAAAGTAAACTTTGTCTACATTTACACCTGTACCAATAGCAGTAGCTCCCATATTTATAGATTCAATTTGATCAGATGATCTTCTAATTCTCTTGATATCTCTTTTGATTACTGAATAGTATGCGTGGAATTCTTGTCCCAATCTAATTGGAACTGCATCTTGAAGTTGAGTACGTCCCATTTTAAGCACGTCATCAAATTCTACAGATTTATTAAGTAAAGAAATTTCCAATTGTTTTAATTCATTTAAGGCTTTTATTAATAATCTTAAAGTTGCAATTTTACCTGCAGTTGGAAAAACATCATTTGTCGATTGGCTCATGTTTACATGGTCGTTTGGATGAACATATTCATAAGTACCCAATCCTCCGCCTAGTTTTTCATTAGCGATATTTGCGATAACTTCGTTTGCATTCATGTTAGCAGTAGTACCTGCTCCACCTTGAATAGGATCAGTTAAAAATTGATCGTGATATTCTCCTTCAAGGATTTTGTCGCAGGCGTAAACGATTGCGTTTTTGACATCTTCTCTCATAATTCCTGCTCTGTGGTTTGCAATCGCACACGCTTTTTTAACAATCGTTAATCCATAAATCAATTCTTCGTGTAAAGTTCTTCCTGTTATAGGGAAATTTTCCATTCCTCTTAAAGATTGTACTCCGTAGTATGCATCTTTTGGAACTTGTTTTTCTCCAACACTATCAGACTCTAATCTGTAATCCATATTAACCCCCAAAAACGTTTATTTATTACATTACAAATTGATATTAACACTTTTGAAATCCATTGTCAAAAATTTATAAATTTTTATTTTCAAAATAAAAATCAGCCGAGATTTTAAAGTTTTGCAAAAACTTTTTTATCGGCTGATTCTAATTTTTTATAATTTTACAATCCCAATTCGTCTTGTCTTTTACGAAGTTTTGTGATGATATGATTTTCATCCAAATTAACCATATCATAAGTAATCAATGTATCTTTTGGTATATCCACTTTCGCTGTAGTTTTTTCTGTGATGATAGGCATTGGCAACAAATTATTTTCCATTTGATGTTTGTGAGATGTTATTTTACCGAAGCAATCGTGTCCACCAATTCCTTCAATTTTTTGGCCTTTTTTGATGTCTCTTTTTGCAACTGTGATTGTATCAGAAACTTGACCGTATTTTGGATAAATTGTAGGTTCTTTTTCTACAATTGCATCGTAAATTGTAAGTGGAGTTTCCAGACTTGTCAAATGATATGGTCTGTACAAAGTATAGTTCGGTCCTTTACCCATTGACAAATATTCCATCAAATCGTGAACCTCGTTTGTGTCGTGAGTAACAATTGCAAAAACTCCCGGCGCAACTCCAAACGCAAAATCAACTATATTGTAATTATTTAAAATACCGCCTTGTTCTTTTAATTTGAATTTGTCTGCGATGTCGTGAATGTTTGTTGTAATTCCATGACAACCCAAAACATCAGGAGTAAATCCCAATGCATTTGCTACGGCTGTAAGTTCAATCATAGTGTTAGTTCCATCTACAAATGATGTCAACATTTTTGGAACCAGTCCTTTTGACAAAGCTTCTTCTCTCAAAATATCTTCATTAGTGTAATTATCCAATGGATTGTTCTTGCCTTTACCTACAGCTAATAATTTGAATCCCAATCCAAGTGCAAAATCTGACAGTTGGATTATAGCTCCTGGCTCATCTCCAGCAGATCCAGTGTATACAACGCCTTTTTTCTTTGCCATTTCATTTAAAATTGGTCCTACAACAGCATCACATTCTACATTTAATAAAATAGTATGTTTTTCGTGTTCAATGCTTTCTACTGCAAGTTGTGTTCCAAATGGAGGATTTCCTGTCGCATCAATTACTCCATCAATCATATCTAACTTGTAGCTCAAAGTATAATCATCACTGACAACGAACGAATTATTTTTAATAGCATTTTCTGCAACTTTCAAATCAGTTGTTTTGACAATATCCACATCTTTTACGCCTGCCTTTCTCAAAGCAGTCACGCACTTGTCAACGTGTCTATCTATAATAACAGAAGGTCTCATTCCTTTAATTCTACTCAACTGACTTACAAGACCTGATCCCATTTTGCCACAACCAACCAAACCTACTCTAACTTTTTGACCGTGGTTATCTAAGTCAACAAGTTTTCTTTGCATTTTATTCATTTAGCTCTCCTTTTTAATTATAGACATCGCACATGAATACGCCGATGAAAAAGCCCATTGAAGATTGTATCCACCACAATCTCCGTCGACATCCATAATCTCACCAATAATGTACAGATTTTTAATTTTTTTTGATTCCATAGTAGAAGGATTGATTTCATCTGTGTCGACACCACCACAAGTTATCTGACCAGAATCCTCATCCTTGTATCCACTAACACTAAATTCCAAATTTTTAAGAGTGTGTGCTAATTTGTAAATTTCTTCCTTGCTTAGCTCGCACACATTAATATCATAATTTATACCTGCTTGATTCAAAACTTCTTCAATCAAATTATCGTTAATCAAGCCTACCAACAACTCTTTTATTTTCTTATAATAATTTAAAGATATTATGTAGATTAAGTGTTCGTACAATTTATTCTCATCCAAATCCACAGTATCTATTCTTATTTTGACATCTAATCCCTTGTTTTTAGCTCTGATAGCTTCACCTGATAACTGCAAAATAGTTGGTCCACTAATTCCGTAATCAGTAAACAAAACATCGTGATAAAATTCAAAAACTTCTTTTCCGTCCACTACAAGCTTCGCATTAGCCTTGAATTTAGTTCCGCTCATTTTTTTGAAACTATCTCCATTAAGCCTCAATTGCACAATTCCTGGATGAGTTTTCACGATATTGTGTCCCAATTTTTTCATAAGAATGTATCCATTTCCGTCAGACCCACTTTTCTTGTAAGCCTTAGACCCACAAGCAACGATTAAATAATCAAACTTGTAAATTGAATCATTGGATTTTACTTCAAAAACATTGCCGTTTTTTCTAACATCATCAACGAAACTATCGAAAATAAATTCTACTTCCAGATGATTTGCCAAACACATCATTTGTTTTACGATTGATGAAGCTTGCAAACTTTTCGGGAAAATCTTGCCATTTTCAAGCTCAACCTCGGGAATTCCCATATCATTGAAAAATTCAATAACATCGTAGTTATCAAATTTTTTGATGGCACTGATTGTGAATTTTGGATTTTCGCCATGATAATTCTTGTACGATACATTTCTATTAGTAAAATTGCATCTACCATTACCAGTCGCATAAATTTTCTTCAAAGCGTTGGCATTTCTTTCGATAACAGTTGTGTCTATGTAATTTTGTTTTAAAATCAATGCCGCAAAAACTCCACTAGCTCCTGCTCCAATAATTCCTACTTTCATCTTCCCCTCAATTCTCTAAATCGTAATAAATTTGTAACTTATTAACCATAAATATATGATACTATAATGATAACAATAAATGGTTGTTCATCCTCCTAATATGAACTTGCCAATGTTATTTAAGTAGCAAATCTCTCCCAAAGGTTTGCTACTTTTTTTATTACGATATTTATTCTATCACAAATTGCTCAAATTATTATAATTAAAATTTAATTAAAACATTCAAAAGCCAAATTTTCTCAAATTTTAAATGATAATTAATATTGACAACTCAAAATTATTTTTTTAAAATATAAATGAGAATTGCATTCACTATTAATCATTTCTACATGTAGGAGGAAATAAAATGTATAATAAATTAAATTTTAAACGATTAATAGCGGGACTTTTATTGATGTCAATAATTTCAACAAACATACCCCAAATTTCATTTGCTTCAGGAAATTATGAAAACTCAAAGGATATTACTATTTCAGAAATAAACGATAATAGTATTAAGGTTAATTCTTATGAAAAAGAAGAGATTCTGAATATAATTGATTCAAAAAACGAAACTAAAATTGAAATCAAAGACATTAATACTGGAAAAATCGAATATATAATTTATAACAAGGAAGATGATTCGATTTATTCTTCAATTACTGGAAATACAATATACAATAATGAAATAAGCTTTTATAAATCCGATGTATCATATATTACGAAGAAATTATCTTTTGCAGAAATTAGAAGTGCACTAGGAAATGTTTCATCTGCTGGTGGAGTGTTAGCACTTATACTTGCAAAATTTCCCGGTGGAAAAAAGCCTTCCAAAATCATAGGATATATATCATCTCTTATGGGTGGTGCTGCTACTTTTGGAATACCGAACGATCGTAATCATGGATTAACATTTAAAATAAAGGTTACAAAAATGTATAGGTCGAGATTAGGTAAAAGACATGTATACAAAAGAATGCACGATATCGTGTCGATAAGAAGGTACTAATGAAAAGCAAAAAAATAAAAAAACTTGTAGAATTTATTTATTTAATCACATTAATAATTATGTTTTTAAATTTCAACGAAATAATAAAATTGAATAGATTAATCGAAGGCTCTCTTATTTTTTTTAACATAATATTATGTTTTATCTACTACAACGTACTTAATAAAAACTAGAAATAATCATAAAAAACAGTGATGCAATTCTCTATAAATTAGAGTAAACTTTTACAAAAATAACAATACAAAAAATGCTACATACATTAGTATGTAGCATTTTTAAAATTTTTATTGAAATTTTTCATCCAAGAATTTTATAATATCCATGGACTCATACATTGGCTTTCCATCAATGAAAAGACAAGGTACTTGGTCCATTCCACCTTTTTCGATAAGATATTTTTCATTAGCTTCGTCAGCTTTGATGTCAACTAATTCAACACCTTCAATTTTTTTATTGTCTATAAATCTCAATACTTTTTTACAGAATGGGCATTCTGCCTTGTAATACAATTTTAAATCCATAATAATCTCCTTTTCGTTAAATTCTTTGATAAAATATATATACCCGAACAAAAAATAAATAAACACGAGCGAAAGGAGTTTTTATGATAACATATAAAATAGATGTGTACATACCAGAAGATTACATTGGTTTGTTAATAAAAAAACTATGTGATGAGAAAATTATAACCATAGGAAATTACGATTATTGTTATACGACATCGAAAGTAAAAGGTCATTTTATGCCCAATGATTTAGCAAATAATTTTTCTGGTGAAAAAAATATTATCAACGAAGTTGACGAAATCAAATTAGAGTTTCGCACGACAGAAAATAATATCAAAAAATGTATACAAATTATCGAAGATGTTCATCCGTATGAAGAATGTGTGTATGATATTTTCGAAATAAAAAATTTTAAATAATAATAGGAGATGCAATGGGAAAAATTAAAACTATTTGTGGAATTTGTCCTGGTCAATGCCATGTGGAATGCGACATGGACGGTAGAAAGATAAAATCCATCAAAAAATCAGACGAAAAACCTTCCGCTCTTTGTTTGAGAGGATTGTATTCAGACGAAATTCTAAACTCAGAAGACAGATTAACTGATCCTTTGATTAGAACTGGTGAAAAAGGAACCCTAGAATTCAAAAAAGCTTCATGGGATGAAGCCATGGAACTTATCAAAGAAAAATGTTCTAAAATAATCGAAGACTACGGCGCAAAATCAATTGCAAGTCATTTTGGTAGAGGCGCATTTGACACAACTACGAACGATTTTATTTCAATTCAAATGCCTAACGCTAATAACGGAGGATTCTTGTCTCCAATAGGAAGTCCGAACAACGGATCAGTTGGCTCATTATGTTTCGTATCGTTTGGCATATTTGCTCCTCAAACAGTTTTTGGATTAAGTGCACCGAATCTAGTTTGCGATTTGCAAAACACTGAAATGCTTTGCGTGTGGGGTGCCAATCCCAAAACAGATTCTCCTCCATTTTTCTATAATAATATGGTAAAAAGAAAAAATGAAGGAATGAAAATCATAGCCGTAGACCATTACAATTCAGATATTATCGAATATGCTGATTACAAATACATCGTCAATAGTGGTACTGATATGGTACTAATTCTTGGAATGCTAAATTACTTAAAAGATAAACTTGACCAAGATTTTATCGAAAAATACACTTACGGTTACGATGAATTCAAGGAATATTTTACGCAATTTGATTTGGAAAAAACATCAGAAATCACTGGACTTGAAGTTGACGAGGTAAAAGAGTTGGCAAATTTACTCTTTGACAACACAGTTGCTCTTAAATCATACACAGGACTTGAATATTCACACTGCGGAGTTCAAACTATACGTTCATTGTATATTTTATGGAGCTTATTGGGAAACTTAGATGTCAAAGGCGGACTCTTGATTAACAAGAACAAGCCAATGAAGAGAGTACAAAATCCACCAAATAACGCAAAAAATATCGAAAAAATCGGTTCAAAAGAATTCCCTCTTTTCGACAAATTAATCGGTCAACCACAATTTACGAAACTTCCACAAGCAATATTAGAATCCGATCCTTATCCAATAAAAGGTCTAATTAATTTGGGCTCATGTATGTCTGTAAATTATCCTAACAGTCAACTTTACAGAAAAGCGTTAAAAAGTTTGGATTTCTTCGTAACTTGTGACAGATTTATGACTGAAGATGCATACTTTGCAGATGTCATCCTCCCTGCTACAACTTATTACGAAGAAGATCGCTACGCAATATATCCAGACCACATCGAAATCAAAGAAAAATTAGTAGAACCATTGGGCAATTCTCTTCCAAATATTTTTATTTTGAAAAAAATTGCAGATGCATTAGGATTTGGTGAATACTACCCTGAAAATTTCGATGATTTATTGGATAAAGCTTTTTATCACACACCAGAAATTTTAAAAGAATTGAAGGAAAAAGGCGTATATCATTTCGACAAAAAGCCAGAAGTGTCTTACAAAAAATACGATTCATTTAATACAGAAACTGGTAAAATTGAAATTCATTCAAAACTTTTAGAAAAGTATGGATTCTCACCTATCCCAGTTTATGACGACGGATTTGAAAATAAGCACGAAAAATCAGAAAAATTATCCAAATATCCATTTACTATGAACACAGGCGCAAGAATTCATACAACATTCAGAACGCAACATTTGAACATCGATGGATTATTAAATCATCAAGAATACCCACAAGTTATAATGAATGAAGATGATGCTAAAGAATTAGGAATTGAAAATATGGATTTGGTTGAAGTATACAACGATAGAGCAAGTGTAATCCTTCAAGCAGTTACTAATAATATGTCAAACCGTCACGATTTGGAAATAAATGTCGGCGGTGGTTCATTCAGCCAAGATGACAATTGGAAAGATGCGAACATTAATATGTTAATTGACAACGAAATCTTCGATCCAATTTCAGGATTTCCAGTTTTCAAAAGACAACATTGCAATATAAGAAAAGTAAAATAAAAACAAAAACCTTCTGCGGCTTTAATTTGAGCTACAGAAGGTATTTTTTTAGAAAAATTTCAAACAAATAAATGCTGTTAGAACTGCTAATATAATTGTTAGTCCAACATTTTCTTTCAAATAAGCGATAATAATAGCTACGATTGAAGCTACAATTGTAGGAACTAGCATTTCACTTGAAGCTGTTAGAATTCCTCTTATTACCATGATACTTAATGATGTATATGGTATTATATTTAAAAATTCAGCGGTTTGTCTGGAAAGTTGTTTTCCTTTTAAATATTTTAGAGGTAATATCTTAGGAACCGCTGTAACTAAGCTACATAATAAAATTAAAATTATATTATACATTTTGACCTCTTTTCATAATTACTTTCAATCCGATGAATGATGATAATAAAATTGCTAAGATTATATCCCATCCAGATGGTATAAATTTCAAATAAAAAATAATTGCATAAGTTACAACGCCAATCAAACTAACTACCAAACCATTCGAACTTTTCTTAATAGATGGTACTACCAGTGCGATAAACATCGCAGTAAGTCCTACTTCTAATGATGTTTGGACTGATTTTGGCATTAATTGTCCTATTAAATATCCAACTGGTGTAAATATTCCCCAAGCCAAATAAGGTCCTAATTCCACTGCCAACGCAAATTCTGTGTTAAGCTTTTCTTTGTTAAAACTCATCACCGAAAATGCTTCATCCGTTAACATAAATCCTATTACAGGAAGTGCTTTCGGATTTATTTTTTGTGTATGAATTCCCAAAGATGTCGACATTATGAACAATCTCAAATTTAATAAAAATACCGACAACACGATGGAAAACATACCTACTCCAGCACCTAATAATTCAACTGCCATGAATTGTGCTGCTCCAGAATAGAAAACAAAAGAAAACAAAGTCGAATCCAACATGCTAATGTTTTGACCTTTGCACAACAAACCAAAAGCCATCGCTATAGGAATATATCCCAACATAATTGGAGACGAAAATTTGATTGCTTCTTTAATTCTATTTGAATCCATTAAATTTTCCTCCATTCCATTTTTATTACAAACATTTAAACGTAAGAAATCATAATCTACAAGAATTGCAGATTATGATTATTTTATTTCTCTTCTATCCAAAATAGCCTTGTACAAGCTCATTTCGTCATAATATTCCAAATTAGCTCCCAATGGTACTCCCATTGCAATTCTGGAAACTTTTACGTTATATTCTTCATTTTTAAGAACTTCTATTATGAAGTTAGTTGTTAAATCTCCGTTAGTTGTTGGTGATAATGCTAGGATAACTTCCTTAACATAATCTTTTTTACATCTCAAAAACAAATTTTCCAAATTCAAATCTTGCGGAGAAATATTATCTCTTGGAGATAATAATCCACCTAAAACGTGATATTTCCCATTGTATTCGCCAGTTTTTTCAATTGATATTACATTCATTGAATCTTCAACGACAGTTATGACACTGTTATCTCTTTTTTGATCGGAACAAATATCACACAATTTTTTATCAGTAAGATTTCCACAATTAGCACACGGTCTAATATTAGTCTTCACATTTACAATGCTTTCTACAAGCTCATCGACTTTTTTAGGATCCATGTCTATAATTCTATAAGCTAATCTTCTCGCACTTTTTCTGCCAATAGTTGGCAAATTGGACAAGTTTTTAATCAATTCGTCCATTGCTTTAGGGTATAGTGACAAAATTATCCCCCCTTATTTAGAATCCTGGAATATTAATTCCTCCAGTGATTTT
>NZ_JAGYZD010000331.1 GCF_018371055.1 Finegoldia magna
TAATAGACTTGTTAGAATTGAAAGACAATTATTACAAGATTTGGGAAGAGACCCTACAAATGAAGAAATAGCAAAAGAAATGGGAATTGAAGTAGAAAAGGTTAGAGAAGTCAGAAAAATTGCTCAAGAACCTGTAAGTTTGGAAACACCTATTGGTGAAGAAGAGGACAGTCATTTGGGAGATTTTATTGAGGATGACACTGCAATCGCTCCAGATGAAGCTGCAAACTTTACAATGCTTAGAGAAGAATTAGAAGGCATTTTAAACACTTTAAATGAAAGAGAAAGAAAAGTATTAGCATTAAGATTTGGACTTGTTGATGGTACTCCTAGAACACTTGAAGAGGTTGGCAAGGACTTTGATGTGACTAGAGAAAGAATTAGACAAATAGAAGCAAAAGCTTTGAGAAAATTAAAACATCCATCTAGAAGTCAAAAATTAAAGGATTTTTTGGAATAAAATGAAAAAACGTAGGCTTGAAGAAATAATTAACTTAGTAGAAGATAATTCAATAGTTGCTGATATAGGAACAGATCATGGAATTGTTCCGTATGAATTAATAAAGTCAAATAAAGCAAAGAAAGTGATCGCATCGGATATTAGCGAAAAATCATTAGATAAATTAAGAGAAAAATTAGATTATCTTGATGAACCGGAAAAAATAATACTAAATGTATCTGATGGTTTGGATGATTTGAATGAATATCAAGTTGACACGATAATAATTTCAGGAATGGGAGGAAATTTAATCGCTGATATTCTTGGAAAAAATATCGATGTAGCTAAAAGTGCAAATTGCTTAATCTTAGGAGCAAATAATTCGCTTTCAGTATTAAGAAAATTTTTACATGATAATTCGTTTGAAATTATCGAAGAAGTTGATTTATTTGAAAATGACAAATATTATCAAATATTAAAAATTAAAGTCGGTAAACAATTATTCTTAAATGAATATGAGTATGAATTTGGAGAATTTTTAATAGATAATAGATCTGAAAATTTGAAGCAATATATAAAACAACAGATAGATAATAAGAAAACAATATTATCGAATATTTCAGAAAAAGAATCTGACAATGTTAAAAATGCTGTTGATAATATCAATGAAGAAATACAAGAACTTGAGAAAGTGTTGATTAAAATTGAAGCTTAAAGATTTTATAAATTGGTATGAAAAATTAGTTCCATTAGAACTTCAAGAAGATTTTGATAATAGTGGTCTACAATTTGGTAATCTAGATAAAGAAATAAAAAAGATTTTCATTTCTCTAGATCAAGCTGATACTTGTTTGAATAGAGCTATTAAAGAGAATTATGATTTGATTTTTACACATCATCCAGTCATTTTTCATCCATTTAAAAATATTA
>NZ_JAGYZD010000332.1 GCF_018371055.1 Finegoldia magna
CAACCACAACATGTAGTGGTTTGAGTACGAAAATTGGGTCAAAAACAGGCTAAAAAATACCGTTTTTTGACCCTTTTAAATAGGGCATTTGACAGATGACATTTGATGTTTCGGGATTAAAAATCCATAGGGTGAGGTAGATTAGCACAGAACTTTATTGAATAGAGAAATTAAAAGTGATATAATCAGTTGCATAAGGAGGAGTTAAATATGTGTACATGTATTGCAGTAGTAGATATTACTTTATCTCATTTATAATGAAAAAAATTAAAGGAGGTAAAGGTATGGGTATGTTTTCTATATTTGTTATTGAGAGATTTCATTATCAACCAAACCAAAAATAATTGGTTATAATGAGCTCTTAAGATTAGTTCATTATAACCGGCAAGGAGAAGGTTATAATGAAACAGAAAAACCCGAAAAATACGCAAAATTTCATTACATCTAAAAAGCATGTAAAGGAAATATTAAAATATACGAATATCAATAAACAAGATAAAATAATAGAAATTGGGTCAGGAAAAGGACATTTTACCAAGGAACTTGTGGAAATGAGTCAACGGGTGAATGCTATAGAGATTGATGAAGGTTTATGTCATGCCACGAAAAAAGCAGTTGAACCTTTTCAGAATATAAAAGTTATTCATGAGGATATTTTGAAGTTTAGCTTTCCTAAAAATACAGACTATAAAATATTTGGTAATATTCCCTACAATATTAGTACTGATATTGTAAAAAAGATTGCTTTTGATAGTCAAGCGAAATATAGCTACCTTATTGTAGAGAGGGGATTTGCTAAAAGGTTGCAAAATACCCAACGAGCTTTAGGTTTGCTGTTAATGGTGGAAATGGATATAAAAATTCTTAAAAAAGTGCCACGAGCATATTTTCACCCTAAGCCTAATGTAGATTCTGTATTGATTGTACTTGAAAGGCATAAACCATTTATTTTAAAGAAGGACTACAAAAAGTATAGATTTTTCGTTTATAAATGGGTAAACAGGGAATATAATGTTCTTTTTACTAAAAATCAATTAAGACAGGTGCTGAAGCATGCGAATGTTACTGATCTTGATAAATTATCCAATGAACAATTTTTGTCTGTTTTCAATAGTTACAAATTATTTCAATAAATTAAAAATAATTAAGCGTTCTCTAACTTTAAGAGAACGCTTAATCTTATTACATTGAAAAATGCATTCTATTATTTTCAATTATTATGATATAACATAACTATCATTTTACTTATTTGCATATTTGCACGAAAATATAGTTATCGACGACTATTCTGATAATAGCAACTAATATAGTCAATGATAACTCAAAATTTATTGATATAGTAGGTATATGTGCAACTAATTA
>NZ_JAGYZD010000333.1 GCF_018371055.1 Finegoldia magna
AATTAAAAAAGCCTTGAAAAATTAATTTCAAGGCTCTCATTCTTATCCTATTACTATAATATTTCCCCACCATCTAAAAATTGATTGTGATAATTCATTTGCAGCGTATAATCTGTCTTTTCCTTTTGGTTGTCCATTAAAGTACATTTCTCCCCAATTGTTTGGATCGTAAACTTCAAAATACAATCTATTATTGATATGAGTGTATCCTTTTACAACTAAGAAATGTCCTCCTTGGTAGTTGTAAAATCTACCGATATTTGAATTGTTGTTATTATTAAATGAAATAAATCCAGTATTCACACAAACAATTGCAATATTTCCATTATCCAATATATCTGTCAAAGTATCTTCTCCATTGTATACAATTGTACGATTTGGAATTCTTTGATCATTCAAATATTGTGATACAGTGTTTGTTGACCACCATCCACCTTGCATAGGATAACGATCTCTTGCACCAGCTGCTGTTGAGATTGTATTTCTGTTGAACCATTTTTCTACCATTACACTTGAAGATGGACCACAATTTGAGTTACTAGCCCAGCCAGTGTTTCCTTGATCTATATACCAATTATAGTTTCTATCGTTGTGTACTTCTTGTCTTACTGCGACTGTAAAAGTAGGTGTTACTAAAACTACGATTGCCATTAAAAGCATTAATATTTTTTTGCCAAATTTCTTCATATTTTTACTCCTTTAATTTTATTTTTAAAAAGAAGACGTTTTACTTATATTTATAACCTCCTTATTTTATTTTTCTTCTTTTTATTAGCTAAATTATTTGATTTTATAACAATTAATTTCATAACTCTATGTATTCTCTGTAATTATGTTATCGTTTACAATAAAAGTATAACATTTAATTTTAAATTTTGAAATAGTTTTGAACAAAAAAATAGTAGCGCATTTTAAAATGCACTACTATTTTAATTTAATATTTAAAATAATGGCCAAATTATTCTTAAAACAAATACAATTGCCAAGATATACATCAAAATCGAAACGTCCTTTCTCTTTCCAGCTAATAATTTTATCAAAACATAGCTAATCATTCCGAAAGAAATTCCTTCTGCTATTGAATAACAAAATGGCATTGCAATTATTGTTATGAATGCAGGAATTGCTTCAGAATAATCGTAAAAGTCGATTTCTTTTATAGAACTTAACATGAATAATCCTACGATTACCAATGCAGGTCCTGTTGCTTGTGCAGGAATCATTCCAAAAATCGGGAACAAGAATAAGCTTAGAAAGAAAAAGAATGCTGTTGACAAAGCTGTTAGACCAGTTCTTCCACCTTCTGCAACTCCTGATGCCGATTCAACAAATGTAGTTACTGTACTTGTACCA
>NZ_JAGYZD010000049.1 GCF_018371055.1 Finegoldia magna
ATAGTCAGAAACTGTGTTTTTGTCCTCAACTTTTCCGACTCTGTTAATCACATTGGTTAAGTATAGGCATGCTTCAGTGAGTTGAGTTTTTCCACTTCCGCTATGCCCAACCAAGCTAAGATTTCTAATTTTGTTTGTTGGATAAGATTTCATAATTGTGCCTCCTATTATTTATAAGAAAACATTTGCATTTTTGTTACATAGTTTATTAACCAAATTTGATAAGTAAATTTGCCAAACAACATTTATAATATCGTTTTCAAAATGACCGCAACGTTTCTCTTATATTATTAAAATATATATACCCAAAAATCAAAATTCCTAACACAGAATAAAACAATTTACAAGAATTCTTAATTTCGTATTTATATTTTAAATAGGATATTTTATTTTGCTTAAAGCTAAATCTAATGTCTTCCATCTATATAACAGGTATTTTTTTGTTCCTCTCACATCATTCTATCAACACACTTAAGTGTGCAAAAAAAGCACAGCTAAGATCTAACTGTATAAATCAATTAGTGTGCTTAATTAGTCTAATATTTCGATTGATTTAATATCTGATTCATAAAAAATCCAAATATCTCCATCAACTCTCATCTCTAGCCCATCTTCTTCGACTTCATAATCATCTTTTGCACAATAGTGTGCATACCCATTATAGCTATTTCCCTTTATATCAGTTAATCTAATATATTGTGCATTGTATTCTAATAATTTCACATTCTACTCCTTTCTTTTAATATATGTTGGAATTAGATGCACTCCACTCTTACTATAGTGTATAGTAAATCCATTTATGTTTATTAGTTATTGTTTGTAACATCATCCCTGTATTTGGAAATTAATCAATCCTCTTTAACTTTATATAAATTAGGATCACACCTGCTGTGCAGGAACTATGCTAATTATATCACACTACTATGTTTTTAATTTCTTATTAAAAATATAAGCACAAATTGTGCAAATCACAAAAAGTAATGGCGCAACTCTGACAAATCCCCATTCAAAACTCTGTAGTATAAATTTCATTATCATTGTATTTGAATCTGTTATTTCCCATTGTAAATAACTGCTTTTCATGAAAAACAAGGATATGAACACAACCACAATTAGCACGTCGAATGCGATAAATATATTTCTGTAAATCGTAATTTTCTTTTGTTTATTTTCGAAAAATTGCAGATTGATTTCTTCAAGTTTATCAGATAGTTTATCTAATTCTGTTTTGTGTACTTCTTCTACATTTTCTCCTAATAGAACGCTTACAGATGTGTGCAAAATTTCCGATAATTTTATCAAAGAATCAGAATCGGGAACGGACAAGCCTCTCTCCCATTTCGAAACAGTCTGTCTGACAACGTGCATTTCATTTGCTAATTGTTCTTGTGACAATCCATTTGATTTTCTAAGTGATTTGATATTTTCATTCAACATATTAATACCTCTTTTCTTTCTGTGTCACAATAATACACTAATTTCTGCCGTTGCCACAAGAAACTAAAATTAACATGGTAAAAACCCCTTGATTTTCAGCTTTAATCACTAAGTTAATATAACTTGCGTATTCGTGATATAAATGATAAACAATTATTAGTTTTAAAATATTATATTATATATATTCACCGCAACTATTATAATTTGTTTATTTCATTCCTAGAACAACATTTTTTCCACGTAAAAAAGGACAAGCCTAAGCTTATCCTTTGATTAAAATTTTATTCCCATTCTTCTTTCCCAAACGTACAATATATCCCAAACCATTCAAAATACTAGATTTTATTTTTTTAAGTATCACCAAATCCACCTAATTATAGGACATTGTCAGATTTTTAGTCCCGTCCCAGTCCCAGTACCGGATATTATAATTTTATTAACTATGTTTATATTAATGTTTCACCTGAAAAACTCGGTACATAATTTTTAAATATCGCAAATACTTCCTTTTGTTCCTTATTTCGCAAAATAGAAATAACTATATTTAAATAATCATTATTTTGAAAACCAAAATAATGACCTATTGATTTAGATAATCCTTTTTCATTAAACATTTTTATAACTTTTTTATAATTATTACTTATCAGCGCTTCTTCATATGATTTTAATGTTTCTTCATAAATTCTATCGGCATCAATATTTTCAATAGCCTTTTTTAAACTTTCTTTTGTATCAATCTCAGAAATTTCAGCCAAGGATAATTTATGTTTTATCTGAGATACTACATTTTTCTTAATCTGACCACGAATTTGATTATCAAACCTTTCATTTATGACATAATTTTTGATATTACTAAATATTTCATTAAAATTATTGCCTAAATAATCTGATAAAAAACTGATTAGTTCTTCTATAATAAATAGATTTTCAACTTCGGCAACCTTTAATGTGTAAATATTATCTTTCTTTAATTTATTTATTTCATCTTCTGTTCGAAAGTCACGATCAATTAATCCATAAACACTATAATTATGAATCTTTTGGGTTAATTAAAAGATTTTGTTCTCATAATGACTTGCATACAACTTCCACAAGGAATGATAAAATAGTCTGGGTATAAAATAGAATATAATTGAGTGTCAAAACTACTCTCTTCTCCTTCTACAAACAAAATATTTTTAAGTGATCCGAGAATATCAAATAGTAACTTTTCTGGTAATTCATTAGAAATTATTTTTTCTAAATCCCAATTTTCACCATCATAACTCCTTATCCATATCTTTTCTGAGTTTTTATGAGAAGCAGCAAAATTTGTATCATGTGTTATATAAATAAATAAACAATCTTGACGATAATTCTCTAACTGTTCCCATAAAATATTCATTATTGAGTTGTGAAGATGTAATTCAGGTTCATCTATTATTAAAGTTTTATTATCTGGTACGACCAGAACTTGTGACGCTAAATACAAAACAGCTCTCTCTCCATCACTCATTTGATTTGCAGAATACTTCTCAGTTGGTTTGTTTCTTTCATAAGCAAAAAACTTGGAATCTTCAATTAGAAGTTTTCTTTGTGGAAATATACTATTCCAAATATTTATTAATTTATCGAAAACTGTAAATGGAGTATTAGGTTTTGGATAGTTATTCTTTTCAGCTATTTTACAATCATCTAAAAATTTCGATGTCTCATTATTATATAAAGCAATTAATGCTGCTAACACTACATCAAAATCATTTAAAAGTTTAGTGGTGTAAGCTTTTCCAAAATCCCATCTGTATCTCTTATCTTTATTTCGAATTTCATACTCATTATCAGTACCATAAAAAATTCTATTTCTTGAGCATTCATAATTGCTCAAGGGTATATTTTCTTGAAAGTTAAGATTTCTTTGTGCTCCTATTCTATGAACATCTAATAGATCCTCACCTTCAATCCAGGCACCTAATTTACTTTTCCCACTACCATTTGCCCCTATAATAATTATTGAATTATTATTAGTTGTATATTCTTTAAAACCAGCATTAATTGTAGGTAGTTTATAATTATAATTTTTCGCGTTCTTCAACATATTACCCATCCTTTAAACTTATCTTCAAATTCATACAATCATTTTATCTAAATCTGATTTGAAGGTTTAACTTAATAAAATCTTCTCCACCCTCACTATAGACTTCTCCAAATCCATGTCTCGATGTGGATGCTGTTTCATATTTTATATTATTAAGCAGATACTCTTCAAAATAATTTCGATTATAAATATGATATGCTAGTATATCCCATTGCTTGGTTACAATTATATATCCGCCACTAGCTTCATAAATACCATCCCAAATTATTGCTGGTTCCATTCCTAGCGCCACCGCTGTTAAAAACTTTTTAAATTTGTGCCTATATACATTAACATTTCCACAATTCATTGGATTTTCAAGTTCTATTTTCTTTACCATATCTATGCAATTACCGATATTATTTCTATAAAAATATAAAATAGTTTCGGCAATAACATTATCCATTGTTATTGCAATAAGAATTAAGTTGTGCACTTTGAAAGTCTGCTTCTTTTTCTAATTTATTTTTGTTTATATTTTCTTCTTCTAAAACTTGGTCTAATTTTAAAAGCGGAATATCACTTATATTTATAATATTATATCTGAAAAATTATTACAGGTTTAAATTTAAACATATTAAAGTAGATCAGAATTGATATACCTGAAATTAAAAATGGCATTTTCATCTTATGACAATCCAATTTCCATCACGTTTTGACCCGATTCTTTCTATCATTTTCTTTTCTTGTAAAGATTTGAATGTCCTTTCTATAGTCCTCTTTGTCACACCAATTTTTTCTGAAAGTTCAATTGATGTAAAGCTTGGATTTTCTATCAAAAGTTCAATCACTTTCTTTTCAGTTTTGTTCAAACCGACATTCAAACCGACATTCAAACCGACATTTTTATTGTCTATTTGATCAATTACTTCCTGCTCAAAAGGAATAGTACATCTAATATATTTGCTTTCAATTTCGAAAACATCTTTCCCATATTTTTCTACAATCGTCGGAATTCCATGTCCGGTGTGTTCAGTTAGTCCCATATTTAGAAATATCCTCATCAATGTTGCATTTCTAGGCTTACTTATTCCATCAAAAAATTGTTCTTTTGTCATTCCGCTAGGAAGTCCACCATGTGATAATATATCAAGTCTATCATTAAACATTGAAATCTGTGGTTCAGTGATTGTCCAATCGTTATGAACTAAAGCATTTAAAATTGCCTCGTTAACACAGTCAAAATCAAATAGATATGTGTCTTTTCTGGGTCTTACTGTCGTATCAGAAATACATATATTCTCAGCTTGCAATCTATTTTTTATTTTTCCATAAGTCGTTAATATGCATCCATAACCATAATCGCTTCTTTCAGATATAGAAGCTTTATTCTGTCCTTGGAATTTCACAAAAATAAAGGGAATATTATTTTTATCAGATAATAGTTCTGCTAGTAAATTATATTCTCCGGCTTCATTTCTTAAATTCAAATTCGTTTCAAAAGATTTATCGTCCAAATGATAATTTTTTTCCGAATAATATATCTTAAGTTCCCTAAACGATAAATCTGATGAATTTGATTTTTTCTTAAGCATGTATTCATTATCTATAAATTTTTTCTCATATCGAATTTTTATCTGCTCTGGTGTCATCTCTTTGCAGGTTGTTCCGATTCGTATTGTGCATCCAGTAGAGGAGAATCCATATTTCTTTTGACAATAAATATGATAACGCCCTTTATTTATATGAATTACTATTAAAGTTTTCCCTTCATCAAATTTAAGTTCTGAACTAATTTCATCTTGTGGGTTCGGTTCTATTTGACTTGTTATAATATCGGATATTTTTCTAAGAACTTCATCAACTTTGTCTACACCAACTACAACACCATTATCTTTTACTCCAATAATAATTGTTCCTCCTGCACTATTAAGGAAAGATACTATTTCCTTTGTAATTGTATCTGTATATTTTTCTTTTAATTCCATTGTTTCTGACTCTATATATCGGTTCATTGCAGTCCTCCTCTAATATAATTATTATATCATATTTACGACAGTACTAGAATTCAAACCGACATTTTATTGTCGTAATATTTATTTGCTTGCTAAATTCCGTACAATATTGCACGGAAAAAAGACCGCAGTCTAAAACTACGGTCTAATTTTTTGTCCAAATTTAAACCACTTGGAACTATTATTCAATTTATTCTTTTTAACAAATGTTCCCATTTTAATCCCAGTTACAGTTTTTAATCTTCTGTAACCATTGATTTTACAAAGTTTTTTGTTTTTTTGCTACTATTCCCATTCAATTGTTGCTGGTGGTTTGCTTGTAATGTCGTAGACTATTCTATTGATGTGGTCTACTTCGTTGATTATTCTTACTGAAGTTTTGTCTAATACTTCGTATGGAATTCTCGCCCAATCGGCTGTCATGAAGTCTGTTGTTGTTACGGCTCTTAGTGCCAATGTGTAATCGTAGGTTCTGAAATCTCCCATTACTCCTACTGTTCTGTTGTTAGTGATTACTGCGAAGTATTGGTTGATGTCTTTGTCGATTCCAGCTTTTGCGACTTCGTCTCTGAAGATGAAGTCTGCTTCACGCAACACTTCTAATTTTTCTTCAGTGATTTCACCCATAACTCTGATTCCGAGTCCTGGTCCTGGGAATGGTTGACGATATACCAAATATTCAGGCATTTCTAGTTCTAATCCCAATCTTCTTACTTCGTCTTTGAATAAATCGCGAAGTGGTTCGATCAAATCTTTGAAATCAACTACATCAGGAAGTCCACCAACGTTGTGGTGAGATTTGATAACTGATGCATCGCCTTGTCCAGATTCTATTACATCTGGATAGATTGTTCCTTGTGCTAAGAAATCCACAGATCCGATTTTTTTAGCTTCATCTTCGAATACTCTAATGAATTCTTCGCCGATGATTTTTCTCTTTTGTTCTGGATCTGATACGCCTTTTAATTTATCCAAGAATCTGTCTTTTGCATCTACTCTTACGAAGTTCAATTCGTCGTTTTTGAATGCAGCTTCTACTTCGTCGCCTTCATTTTTTCTCATCAAACCATGGTCAACGAACACACATGTCAAGTTTTTGCCGATTGCTTTGGATAAAAGTGATGCGCAAACTGAGCTGTCTACACCACCGGATAGTGCCAACAAAACTTTTTTGTCGCCGACAGTTTTTCTGATTTTTTGGATTTGTTCTTCCAAGAAGTTTTCCATAGTCCAATCTCCGTCTGCTTTACAGATTTCGTAAAGGAAGTTTTTGATTAATATTTTACCTTCAACTGTGTGGTTAACTTCTGGGTGATATTGCACTGCGAAAATCTTCTTGTCCTCATTTGCAATTGCTGCAACAGGGCAAGAATCAGTCGTTTGGATGATGTCAAATCCTTCTGGTTTTTGTGATACGAAATCAGTGTGACTCATCCACACGATGCTTTCGTCACTCATTCCTTTTAAAATAGTACTTTGATTTGAGATTTTGGCGTTTGTTTTGCCAAATTCACGATTTTTTGCTTTTTCAACAACTCCACCAAAATCTTTGGAGATAAGTTGCATTCCGTAGCACATTCCCAAAATAGGAATATTTAATTCAAAAATTTCTTTTTCGATTTGTGGAGAATTTTCTTCGTAAACGCTGTTTGGTCCACCTGTGAAGATTATCCCGATTGGTTGTTTTTCTTTGATAACATCCAAAGCTTTCTTGTAAGGAACAACTTCGCAGTACACGTTCAAATCTCTGACACGACGAGCGATTAGTTGATTATATTGTCCTCCAAAATCTACTACAATAACTAATTGATGTTTCATTTCTACTCCTAATTATTAGTTAAATATTTTTCTATATAGTCTTCATAATTCATTGATACGTCACGATAAGTTCCGTCATCAAATATTTCAATAATTCTATTTGCCACAGAAGATACAAATTGGTGATCCAATGATGTAAACAAGATGTTTGATTTGAATGCGATTAGCCCGTTGTTTACAGCTTCGATACTTTCCAAATCCAAATGGTTTGTAGGTTGGTCAAATACTAAAACATTCGCCGGTGTTACCATCATTTTTGAAAACATCATTCTAACCTTTTCACCACCACTTAGAACGTTGGATTTCTTCAATGCTTCGTCTCCTGAAAATAACATCTTGCCCAAGAATCCTCTGATGTGAATTTCCGATTTTTCTTCGCTGAATTGTCTCAACCAATCAATCAAATTCAAATCGCAATCTTCGAAAAATTTAGTATTATCTTTTGGAAAATACGTGTGAGTGATAGTTTGTCCCCACTTGTATTCTCCAGAATAATCGTCATCATTTCTGTTGATTATTTCAAAGAATTTCGTGATGGCGATTTCGTTTCCGATAAATCCAATCTTATCTCCTTTGTTGACCCTGAAACTCAAATTGTCGATAAGCTTGTTGCCATTTTGTTCTACAGTCAAGTTGTCTACATTTAGAATTTCGTTGCCAACTTCTCTCGAAAGTTCAAATCCTACAAATGGATAACGTCTACTAGATGGTTTAATGTCATCCAATGTGATTTTGTCAAGAAGTTTCTTCCTGCTGGTAGCTTGTTTGGACTTTGATTTGTTGGCAGAAAATCTTTGGATAAATTCTTGAAGTTCTTTGATTTTGTCTTCTTTTTTCTTGTTTTGTTCTTTTTGCATTCTAAGTGCAAGTTGGCTTGATTCGTACCAGAAATCGTAGTTTCCAACAAACATATTAATCTTTCCGTAGTCGACATCCACCATGTGAGTGCACACTTCGTTTAAGAAATATCTGTCGTGAGATACTATGATTACAATTCCCGGAAAACCCATCAAGAAATCTTGTAGCCACAATATTGCCTTCAAGTCCAAACCATTTGTAGGTTCGTCTAGTAACAATATTCCTGGATTTCCGAACAAAGCTTGTGCCAATAACACCTTTACCTTGTCGGATTCTTTCAAATCTTTCATAAGCATAAAATGTTGTTCTGTCGTAATTCCCAAACCTTGCAACAAAGATGAGCTTTCTGCTTCTGCTTCATATCCTCCAAGTTCTTGGAATTCCGCTTCCAATTCTGCTGCTCTCATTCCGTCTTCATCGCTGAAATCAGGCTTCATGTATATAGCATCTTTTTCTTTTTGGATATCGTAAAGCTTTTTGTTTCCCATCAAAACTGTATCCATTACGCTATTTTCTTCAAAAGCGTAGTGATCTTGGTTAAGTTTTGATAATCTTGTGTTCTTATCTATCGTGACATTGCCTTTTGTAGGCTCTTTTTCTCCGGATAAAATTTTGAGGAATGTAGACTTACCAGCACCATTCGCACCAATAACTCCGTAACAGTTACCTGGATTAAAAATTAGGTTAACATCCTCAAATAATTTTTTATCGGGGAATATGACACTTAAATTGTTAACTGTTAACATCTAAATCCCTCCAATACTCACATATTATACCATAAAAGTAATATCAAGTCTTGATATCACAATATTATGAAAATTTTTTTAATTGATAATTTATCATAACAAGTGCAACATAAAATAACTCATAGCTAATCAGCTGTGTTAATATGTAAGTGACCAAACAAAACATATTAAA
>NZ_JAGYZD010000050.1 GCF_018371055.1 Finegoldia magna
CAGAAGTTTTGAACCATCCATCTTCAACTACACCTTGTACTTTAGTGTTTTTCTCTAATACACCTAGTTTATTAGAGCTGATTGATTTTTCACTTCTTATATATACTGGAGATTTTACCCACATATCTACTGACTTTTCAGCAGAATTTGATTTTACTTTTTTAACTTCAGGATTATTTTTTGAAACTTGTTTTTTAGTTTCAGAAACTGCTTTTTTATTTGATTTTTCATTCGTCAAGAAGTCTTTACTTACGTATGCTTCTTTGTTTTTATAGCTTATTTTTGCCCACGATTTATTGCTATCATCTTTAACAACAACTTTAGTATCTTTTGGTAAAACACCTATTGCTTCAGATTCTTTATCTGCTTGTTCTCTTACAAATAAATCACCTGTCGTAGATTTTGTTATATTTGAATAAATCTTTTCTTCTTCATTTTCAGAATTTCTTGAAAGAGTTAATGAAGCAACTTCAGATTTTTCTTTCTTTAAGCTTGATTTTGAATTCTTATTATCTTCTGAAATTTTCCCAACATTTGCAGTAGATAATTCTACTTTTTTAGCTTCATCTTTTTTTGTATCTACTTTTTCACTATTTTGTTTGTATGTAGAAACGTTATTATCAATAGAAGCTTTTAATTCTTGCTTATTCTCTTTAACTTCTTTTACTTCAGAATTAATTTCTTCTTCAGATTCTTTAGATATAGTTCTTGTGGAATCATTTAATACATTTCTTACTTGTGAATTTCTTATTTCATTAAGAGCTTTCTCTTTTTCTTCTTTTTCAGCATTTGGAGCCAATAAATCATTGCTTTTTATTGCAACTGAATATTTAGAATCATTTGATTGATTAGACTCAATATTATTGTCTCCGATTAAAGTTGTGGAACTTAAATAAGGCGATACAAAAGTTCCTACAGCTATGACTGAAGCCAATCCGATAGATAAGCCAAGTCCTTTTTTGTTCATATTAACTTCCTCCTAATACATCCTAAGATAATATTAAAAGAATAAAAAAAATATGTCAAGTAAATTCAACAAAAAAGTTACAAATAAGTTTCAAAAAAGTAATAATTGTAACATTTTTGTCATAATTTCTGATTACTTCTACTTTTATATAAGATATCATAAAAAAGTTTATTACAAGAAAAAATCTATTCATATCATGATGAATAGATTTTAAATTAAATATTACGATTTAGATTTCCATTAATTCTGTTTCTTTATCTGTAACAATATTGTCAATTTCTTTTGTCAACTTATCTGTTAAAGTTTGAATATCATCTAATAATGCGTGTAACTCATCTTCAGATATTTCAGCATTCTTTTCCATTTTTTTTGCATCGTCAACAAAATCTCTCCTGATAGATCTTATAGTGACTTTTGATTTTTCCCCATATTCCTTTACTACTTTTGTCAATTCTTTTCTTCTATCTTCAGTTAATTGTGGGAATGGTAATCTTATAATACTTCCATCATTTGAGGGAGTAATTCCCAAATTAGATGCTTGAAGTTGCTTTTCAATTTCTTTCATGATTGATTTATCCCATGGTTGAATTGTAAGTAATCTAGCTTCTGGAGCAGAAATAGTAGCAACTTGTTTTAAAGGTGTTGAAGTACCATAATAATCTACCATAATATTATCCAATATGCTAGGATTAGCACGTCCAGCTCTTACTGTTTTTAAATCTTCCCTTAATGCATGCAACGTTTTATCAGCTTTTGTTTCCATATCTTTTAAAATTTGTTTACTCATTATTTATCCCCCTCAACAATTGTTCCAATATTTTCTCCATGAGAAACTCTAATTATATTTTTAGGATCATCAATACCAAATACAACTAATCCCATATTATTTTCCATGCAAAGTGATGTCGCAGTTGCATCCATTATACCTAGACCTTTGTTTAAAATATCAATATAAGTAAGTTTATCATATTTGATTGCATCTTTGTTTTTATTAGGATCAGAATCGTATATACCATCTGTCCCTCTTTTACCTGCTAAAATAACATCAGCGTTAATTTCCACTGCCCTTAATGCAGCTGTTGTATCTGTAGAAAAATATGGTAATCCTGTTCCTGCAGCAAAGATTACAATCCTACCTTTTTCAATATGTCTTATTGCCCTTCTTCTAATATAAGGTTCTGCAACTTGCTTCATATCAATTGCTGTTTGTACTCTTGTTTGAATACCTTTTGCTTCCAATGATGCTTGCAATCTCAAAGCATTGATTGTCGTTCCTAACATGCCCATTGAATCCGATGTAGCTCTATCAATTTTAGATGATCTTCCTCTCCAGAAATTTCCACCACCTACAACAATTGCAATTTCCAATCCTTCCTCGTGAACGGATTTTATAGAATCGCAGATATTTTCTATAATATCATCGTCTAATCCATGTCCTTGATCACCACTTAAAGCTTCGCCACTTAATTTTAGTAGAACTCTTTTATATTTTAAACTCAAAATTTCCTCCTAATTAATAATAAGGTTTTCTTTAATTAATCATACCAAATTAGCATTTTAAAATCAATATGATATTATGTATAATAAAAAAAGCTGCAATATGAAATTGCAGCAATAATTTTTATTGACCCATTTGTTTTTTTACTTCTTCAGCAAAATCTTCGTTTTTCTTTTCTAAACCTTCGCCAACTTCAAATCTAGCAAATCTACGAATTTTAATGTTTTCACCTATTTTTGCAATTAAATCTGTTAATAATTCTTCTACAGATTTATTAGGATCTTTAATGAATGGTTGTTCTAATAGACAAATTTGTGAGTAGAATTTGTTAATTCTTCCTTCAACTTTCTTTTCAGCAATCATTTTTGCTTTGTCTTCAGGAATATTTTTTCCATCGTTTTCGTTCATAGCTTGATGAACTAATACTTCTTTTTCTTTTTCTACTTCTTCAGCTGGTACTTCATCACGACTTACATATTTTGGATTTGATGCTACAACTTGCATTGCTATATCTTTTGCGAAGTTTTTGAATTCTTCATTTTTTGCAACAAAGTCTGTTTCACTATTAATTTCAACTAAAGCAGCAATTTTCCCACCGTGAATATATGTTTCAACAATACCTTCAGATGCTAATCTTCCAGCTTTCTTTTCTGCTCCTGCAAGTCCTTTTTCTCTCAAAAGCTCAACTGCTTTTTCAATATTTCCATCTGCTTCAGATAGGACTTTCTTACAGTCCATCATTCCTGCGCCAGTTTTTTCTCTTAATTCTTTTACCATACTAGCAGTAATTTGTGCCATTTTATTACCTCCAATTAAATTAAAAAGCGACTGTCAAACAATTATTTAATTTTCAGTTTAACCGTCGCTTATTTTTTATTATTCTTCGTCTGATTGTTCTTCAGAATTTTCAACAAATTCTTTTAAATCTTCTTCTGATACTGATTCTTCGTTTTCAGATTCTTCTGTATCATTTTCAGTTTCAGAATAAACTTCTTCTGAATCTTCACGACCTTGATTTGCTTCAATAACAGCATCAGCAATTGTAGAAGTTAAAAGCTTAACTGCTCTAATTGCATCATCATTACCAGGAATAGCAATATCTAATTCATCTGGATCACAGTTAGTATCTACGATACCTACTACTGGTATTCCTAATATTTTTGCTTCGTGAACAGCAATGTATTCTTTTTTAGGATCAACTACAAAAAGTACACTTGGCATTTTAGTCATTTTTCTAATACCACCAAGGTTTTTTTCTAGTTTTTCTCTTTCTCTTTCTAATTGGCTAACTTCTTTTTTAGGTAAAAGATCGAAAGTTCCATCTTCTTCCATTTCATATAATTGGTGAAGTCTATTAATTCTTGTTTTGATAGTTTTGTAGTTTGTTAACATACCACCTAACCATCTTTGGCTAACATAATGTTGTCCACATCTTTTAGCTTCTGTTTCGATTGCTTCTTGAGCTTGTTTTTTTGTTCCTACGAAAAGAACTTCTCCACCATCTGCAACGATGTCTCTAACATAATTGTAAGCATCATCAATTTGTTTTACAGTTTTTTGAAGATCTATAATATAGATTCCATTTCTTTCTGTAAATATAAATTTTGACATTTTTGGGTTCCATCTTCTTGTTTGATGTCCAAAGTGAACCCCAGCTTCTAACAATGATTTCATTGATACTACTGACATTTTTCTACCTCCGTTTTTTCCTCCAGACGACTCATCTACAAATGCGACAATTAAGCAACTGCATCTGTATCATCGACTGTGTGTTTTACCTTAAAAGTATATCATATATATTTTTATTTTTCAAGCTTTTTATAATCACATTTTTCATTAGAACATAGAATGGATTCTCCTCGCCTATTTTTTCTATGAACTAGCAAACTACCGCATTCAGGACATTTTTCACCTGTAGGCTTGTCCCATAAAGCAAAGTCGCAATTCGGATAATTTTCACATCCATAAAAAACTTTACCTCTTTTTGATACTTTCTCGACTATTCTGTGACCACATTTTGGGCATTTTACTTTTGTATCTTTTACAATAGTTTCAGTATATTTGCAATCAGGAAAAGCACTGCAGCCAATAAACTTTCCATTTCTTCCATGTTTTATAACTAACTCGCTGCCACATTCTGGGCATTTTCTTCCAATTGGTTCGTCTTTAACTTTAAATTTATCTTGTGCATTTTTTGCATTGACTAAATCTTCATTAAATCCATCATAAAAATCTCTTATTACTTTTTTCCATTCTACGTCGTTTTCAGCAATATTATCTAATTCATTCTCCATTTCAGCAGTGAATTTTTCATTAATAATTGAATCAAAATATTTAACTACAAATTCACAAACTTTTTCTCCGATTTCTGTTGTATAAAATTTTTTCTCTTTTAATTCAACATAATTTCTAGACAAAATACTGCTTATAATTGATGCATAGGTGCTTGGCCTACCAATGCCATCTTCTTCAAGTGTTTTTACAAGGCTTGCTTCTGTGTATCTAGGTTTTGGTTTAGTAAAATGTTGTTTTGATTCTATTTCTTTTGAATTTATAGATTCTTTTTCCTTTAATTCAGGCAATTCGCTATCTTTAGTATTTAATGAATATACTCTTGTAAAACCATCATAAATCACCACGTTACCATTAGATCTAAAAGTATAACCATTGTTATCAAAATCTATTGATGTAGATAGATATCGTGCATCTTTCATTTGACTAGCAACAGTTCTTTCCCAAATCAATTTATATAATTTATACTGATCATCAGTCAAATATTTTTTAATTTCATTCGGTCTTCTTTTTACTGATGAAGGTCTAATACCTTCGTGGGCATCTTGTGATCCTTTTTTCTTTTTAGAATAATCATAACCTTTTGTTGCGTATTGTTTTCCGTATAGATCATTAATAATATCTAGGCAATCACTCACGCAAACATGAGAAATTCTTGTTGAGTCAGTTCTCATATAAGTAATCAAACCTACTGACCCTTCGCTACCCAAACTAATTCCTTCATACAACTGTTGAGCTATTCTCATGGTTTTAGAAGTTTGAAAATACAACTTTTTATAGGCTTCTTGTTGAAGTGTAGATGTTGTAAATGGAGCGTAAGGTTTCCTAGATTTTTTTTGTTGCTTAATAGAATCTACAACAAATTTCTCAGATAAATCATGTAAAATTTTATCAGCTTCATCTTTGTTTTTTATCTCGATTTTATTAGATTTATCGGTTTTTGAATAATATAGCTCAGAATCAAATTCCAATTTATCTTTTGATAAGTTTGCATGAATAGACCAGTATTCTTCTGGTTCAAACTCTCTTATCTCTTTTTCTCTTTCACAAATTAGTCTTAATGCTACAGACTGTACTCTACCTGCACTTAGTCCAGATTTAACTTTTTTCCACAATAATGGAGAAATGCTATAACCTACTATACGATCCAAAACCCTTCTTGCTTGTTGAGCATCTACCAATTTTAAATCGATAGCTTCAGGTTTTTTTATTGCTTCTTTTACAGAGTCTTTAGTTATCTCTTGGAATTTTACTCTATTTTCTTCCTCTGGATTTATACCTAATAAATAGCACAAATGCCAAGAAATAGCTTCTCCTTCCCTATCAGGGTCGGTTGCCAAGAATATTTTTTGAGAATTTTTGTAATTTTTTTTTAAAGAATTGATTACACTGGCCTTACCACGCACATTAATATATTGTGGTTCGAAATCATTCTCTATATCTATGCCTAGTTTACTTTTTGGTAAATCTCTTAAATGACCAATTGTAGCTACAACTTTATATCCTGACCCTAACATTTTTTGAATTGTCTTTGCTTTAGTTGGAGATTCCACTACCACTAGCTTTTTGTTTGCCATTAAAAGTCTATCCTTTCTGTTAACTTTCTTGTAATTTAGATCTTAGTTCACTTATAGATTTAGTTGAAATTTGATCTTTATTTATTCCTAATTTATTTATTATCTCATTTAAATGTTCTTCATCTTTGACTTCAATTTCCAAATATGGATACGGATAAAAATCTTTATCCCAGCAATCAAAATCTAGTCTTGCATCCATAAACTCAAAAGATTTTCTTTCTTTCTTAGATGAAGATTGCTTATCCAATTTAACAAATTTTAATATTTGTTTCAAGTTTTCTTCGCTATCAAACTCTATAGTATATTCATCATAATGTCTAACGTTTGTATCATTAACTCTCTTCTTGTAAGTAAGAAATTTCTTGTTTTCATTATTAAAAATATCTTTTGAAATTCTAATTCTAAGATAATCACTACTATCAATTAAATCAAAATCATTAGATTCAATTAGAATATTTTCTTGAATTTCATGAGATATCATTTTAGCTCCCATTTCAACAGCTTTATCCATCAAACCATTAAAATCATCAGTAAATACCTTACATTCTAATTCTTTTTCCATATTATTCCCTAATTTTCTTAACTTTAAAATCTATATAATCCGAAGACACACAATGTACATGTATTCCATCTATTGTTCCTTCGACGACATTTTGATGTCCATATCCGTGCAAATGTCCATATATTAAATCTGTAACATTATAATTTTTCAAACAATTAAACAACGCATTAGGTTGTTTATTGATATCAAAAGGTGGATAATGAAGCATCATAATAATATCGTTGTTATTTCGGACACTTTCTAAACTCATATTCACTCTCAAAATTTCTCTTTGAAAAATCTTTTCATCTTTTTCTGTAGCTTCTTTGCTAGTTGGATCAAGCCATCCTCGTGATCCACATATATTGATATTTCCTAAGTCCAATGAATCATTTTGAATAAAATTAATAGATTCTAAATCTAATTTTCTTAATTTGCTTATACCAGACCACCAATAATCATGGTTACCTCTAGTTAAAATCTTTCTGCCCGGACTCTTATCGATTCTTTTCAAATCCACAAAAGCATCATCTAGTTGCATTGCCCAGGAAATATCTCCTGGAATAAGTATAATGTCTTCTTCATTTAATCTTTCTAGATTACGAAATATCTTTTCTTCATAATTATCCCAATTATCACCGAATACATCCATTGATTTTTCTTTTGTATAATCTAGATGTAAATCACCCATTGCATATATCATATTTACTTTAACTCAATTTTCTTATATATTATGTCTAGTTCATTCAATAATTGCTCATCTCTATTTTGACAAGAAAAAAGTATTATTTGATTACTATTTGAGATTTTAAATAACAAATCCAGACATTTCTTATATCTTACATCATCTAATTGAACAAAACAATCATCTAGTATCATCAAATAATCAAGACCCATTAATTCTTCAAGCACACTTATTCTAATAAAAACAGAAAGTAAGTCAAATGTTCCAGAACTTAAATGTTTTTGTTCGTAAAATTTTACTCCATCATAAATGCTAACATCTAAATTTTCATCAACTCTGAATCTATCCTTGTATTTAGTTGAATAAGCCATCATTTCTGAAACCTTCTTGTTAATTCTAGGTATAAAATTTTTGTGTAGTTAATTTATGCTTTTATTGATCAAATCCATAGCCAATTCTATAGATGTAATTTCATTTTCGTATTTTTGAATATTATCATTGATATCTGCTAATCTTTCTTCTTTTTCCAATAGAAGATTTACAGATTTTTCAAGTATTTTTGTCCTTTCAAATAATTTCGCATTTTCTTCAATAGATTCGTCAATTTCTTTATTAAGTAATTTGATATCTTTTATATCATTATCCTCAAGTTTTATTGAATCTGAATTAATATTTTCTAATAAAATACTAAAATCATATTCAGATGATATCTTTTGAAGTTGATCATCTTTATCAGAAATTCTATCCATCAATTGGTTATACTCTATTTTTTTTCTTCTATAATCTTCAACATCTATGTTCTTCAAATTTCTTGATGAAGATAAAATATTGTTAATCTTAGACTTAGAACTTTCATCTTCATTTATAATTGAATCCAATTTTGAATCAATATCTTGAAGTTGTCCCTCAAGTTTGCCCAAATAATCAATGCTTTTATCCATATTTGAGTCATATCTAAAGTCATTAATTACTTCGTTGTAATTTTTATAACTCATATTAGTAATTTGATTAATCTTTTTCACTATCTTATTTAATTGACGATTGTATGATAATCGCTGAAACTTGTTCAAAATAATAACGAAAATATAATACAGTACAAATAATACAGGAGCAATTACTATTTCTTTTGTATACCCCATCATATAAATCATTACGGCAATAATTAATGTAACTATAACTCCAATAATAGATAATTTTATTTTTAATTTAGAAAATCCATTTAATTTTTCAATTAAATTATTAATTTCATCAATATAATCTCTTATAGTTTCATAATTACTAAGTTTTGCTTTTAATTGGTAGTAATCCTTACTTAATAATTTCTTTTGCTTCGATAACTCATTAAATGTAATTCTATTGTCGTTTAATAATTTATTTTGATATTCCAAACTATTGACATCATCTTCGTCAATGTTATTGATGTATTTAATCTTTGATACTCTGTCTAATAAACTAGCTTTTTCTTTTAAAATCTGCATTTTATAGTTTTTTGCATCTTCTA
>NZ_JAGYZD010000051.1 GCF_018371055.1 Finegoldia magna
TTGTCTTTTTTTATTAAAACTATCACTATCTTGCTTATACTCTTTTATCTTTTCTATGATACTTTCTTTTTCTCCTCTCTTGATTGCCTTGTCAATTTCAATACTTAGGTCTATGCCATAATCGTCATTGACTGTCTTGACTGCATACTTGATATGGTTGATACTTTCGTACTCTTCTTTGATTGATTGTGATTGTCTGTTGAGTCTCGATATTTCATCTTCAAGGGTTTGGATTTCTTTTTTCCAGTCTTTAGACTTAATCGCCGATGAGCCTGTTATCTTTTCAAGAATTGCCCTTGCTCTTTTATATTTATCTATCTCATCTTTATGGGAATTGTAAAAGCTGTCTTTGAATAGGGATTTACTGTTCCATTCCTCAAAGACTTTTTTGTTATCCTTGATGATGTCCGCATAGGCAAAGCATTTATTTAAGTTTTCTATTCTTGTGGTTTTCGCCTTAATGTCTTGACTAATTTTCTTATTTTGGGATTGTAATGTGCTTATCTTTTCTTGTAGGTCGGCTATGGTTTTAAGATTGTTGCCTTTCAGATATATTCTTGCTTTGGAAAATCGTCTTAGGTCTGCACCTATCTTTTTGTTGCTTGCATAGGGATTTAACTTTCTTGCTTTTTCTCCCTGTAAGTCATAATAAATACTGATGTACTCATAGAGATTAAAGAGTTCCGCCTTGTTCTCATATTCTTCTTTTTTCTCCTGTTTGTATTCATCATATTTTACTTGCAGACTTCCAAGTAACGAGCCTATCCAAGACGTAAGTTTGGATAGCTCCTCTTTTAATTTTCTAAATTCTAAATTCAAGGCGATGATTTTTCTGTTTTGGTTTCCTCTCTCTGTCTGTATGCCTTTTTTCTCCATCTGATAACTGCTTGTGCCTAAATGAATTTGCGGGAGTTCTTCTCTGCCTTGTTCTTTAAAGGTGCGTGGATCTATCCTTTTATTTATGTTGTTTCTTGCCAAGTATTCGTTTGCTTTCTTTGAAAAGTTTTCTCTCCACTCTTTTGCTTTGTCAGGTTCATTCCAATCGTTCAAATTTACTTTTCTTGATTTATAGTTTCCACTTTTCAGTTTTATCTTTTCTCCGTTTTCATCAAGGATATATTCTTTTCTGCATTTCGGTTTCCAATTCCCTTTTTTGTCTATTTCTCTAAGGGTAAGTAGGATATGGGCGTGTGGTTGTTCTTCATGATCGCTTGCCATAGGATTATGAATATTACAGTCTGCTATCATACCTTTAGAAGTAAAGTTTTCTTCTATAAATTCGCTGATTAACTTTATTCTGTCCTGTTCATTTAATTCTCTTGGAAGTGTAAAGAGCAGATTTCTTGCAAGTTGTGAATTTTTACTTTTTTCGATTTTCTCAACTTCATTCCATAGGTATTCTCTGTTTGAAAACTCTTTCGGGATATGTTCCGGCAGAAATATTTTTGAGAATACAAGGTCTTCTTTTTTAGAATAGTCATGTGTTTTTCCATAGTATTCATCTTGTAATTTATCTCTTGCATTGTATGCAGCTTTTGCAATCACGCTATGCCCTTTTGACCTTGCCACAATATCTACATGGGTATGCAAACTTTTGATTTCCATTGTCTTTTCCTCCTTTATCTGTTTTCAATTTTGGGATTTTACTATCCTAATGTTCAGGTCGTATCTTCGCTCCCTTTTTCAAAGGGCGCAAAGATACACCGTTTGACTACGGTGCTTTGCGTTCCTGCGGAAAGCTTATAGCTCCGCTAAGGAAACGAAAACGCTAAAGCATTTTTATTTGTTCAAGGGGGCTACTCCCCCTTAGACCCCTGTGAACTTTGTTTTTTGTAGATTTTTCAAATCCACAAAAAAGCAAAGTGTTAAAATGTTCTCACTTTGCTCCATCTCAGTTTCTAATACATTTTCTGTTTTCCTTATTCTTCCTCTGTCAGTTCTTCAAAATCATCATTTGCATTTTCCTCTTTAAGATTTGGATTTTCTTCTAAAGAGATTTCTTTTTCTTTTAAATGAATTTCTGTAAGTTCTTTTAGCTTTTCTCTATTTCGATTATCGGAAAGTACATAATCTAAAAAGGCATAGATTAAATCATTGTCGGTACTTTCTTCTGCTCCGGTTATCTGTTTTTCAAATTTCTCAAACACGCCTCCTTTTTCTACTTTTCGTTTCGTGTCCGCCTTTCTTTTTAGCTGTGATTTCTTTTGTCTTAGTTGCTTAATTTTGTTTTCTACCTGTTCTTTTTTCTTAGTTTCTTTTTCCAACTGGCTCATTACATTTTCTAACTCTTTCATTTTTCATTCCTCCATTTCAATATTGTTGTGTTCCAAACAAAGAAAGGCTAAGCACCTTTCTTTGATACTTAACCTTTCATCATTTTTTAGATTTTATCTTCTAAAATCTTTCTTAGTTTTTCTAAAATTTGATCCCTCCTTTGTCCGATTGCCTGATGTGTAACTTTCTCTTTTCTGCTGATTGACCTAAGACTTTCTTCTCTGTAGAAGATGGCTTCCATTAACTCTCTTTCTTCTTTTGTCAGTGTAGCTAATGCCTTATGCAGTTCTTCAATTTGCATTTTGACTTCTACAATTTTTTCTAAGTCTATTTTTTCATCTATGATGTTATCTACAAAGTGTCCATCATGATCTAATGATGAAAATGGAATAACTCCATACTTGCAATCCTTTTTCTGAAGATATTTTTCATGCTCTGTTATCTTCCAATAGGCTTTGTAGACTTCTTCACTTATGGGTATAGCTTCCCCTTTGACATAAAGGTAATATTCCTTATTAGGCATTGTGTTATCCTCCTTTTTAAGTTCTCTGTTTTGCTTTTTGAGAATAAAAAAGGAGGACTTCTACACTTTGACGTAAAAAGTCCTCTCGGCTTAAAAACTAATATTTTATATGATTTTCTATTTTGTTGTTTCTGGTAAAGTGTTATTGCTACGTGTAAGCAATTCCAAGCATAAAAAATGATAAATATATCTTATGTGAATAACAAAATTTAGTGTTTTCATTATTTATCCCTCCATTGCTTAGCTACATTTTAACCTCCATTCTTTGATTCTGTACTTAACCAAACTACTCTTTTACAATCCAAATATCATCTTGATTAACAACACAATTCGAGCATCCCGAACATTGACTTTGGCATTTACTTGTTGCAGACCTTTTAGTTTTTACCAAATATCCATTATTTTCGAGATATTCAATTTTCATTTTTACACTATCTAAATCCTCACCTGTCAGTTCAGCAAGTTCTTGCAAAGTGCAAGTCTTTTTCTTTTTCAATACTTCTAATAGTTGTATAAGCATACTTATCACACCTTAAAAAATCAGTAGTCCAATATGATATGCAACACAAGATATAATTAGAGCCGATAATATATAATACAGTGCTATTTTTATCGTCCATTTTTTTGAATGTGTTTCTTGTGCGGTAGCTGCAAGAGCCATCAAACAAGGCATATTGAAGAAAAAGGCAAAAGTAAATGCTAAGGCTTCCGGCTTTGAAATCATTGTCAACATATTATTGCTTAGAATAGCGGTATCTACTGTCCCTTTAACCTCAACTGCATGCCATATTCCTGAAGAAGTAAATAATGATGCCATTACTCCTAATGCCGATTCTTTTCCCATTGCAGAAGCAACAAAAGCCATAAATAATTGCCATGGTAACCCAAACAATTTTGTTACAGGCTCTATAAATGTTCCTACTTTATAAATAAGGCTGTTAGCTATATTTCCATCAGGCGTATAGGCAAGAATCCAAAATATAACAGAAATAAGGATAATGATACTCAATGCCCTTTTCAGTACATTTCCCATCCTATTCATTACAGAAGAAAGTAAATTTTTCCAATGTGGCTTGTGATATGGTGGAAGTTCCATAATCATTCCAAAATGTTCACTTCCCTCATAAAGCGATTTTCTGAAAATCCTATATGTGATTAGTAAATGTAGAAAAGCAACTGCAAATAGGCTTAATATCACAAATACTGCCTGTTTTCCGAAGAATGTTCCTGTAACAAGCCCGACTACTCCCCATGTTGACCCGCAAGGGACTACCCAAGATAATGCAATCGTCATAACCCTCTGTCCCCATGAATCAATTACTCTCGTTCCTGTGATTCCACCTATATTACAGCCGAAACTTAACAAGAACGGCATAATTGCTTTTCCTTGCAATCCTAATTTCGACATAGTGTTGTCAAAGACATAGGAAACTCTTGCCATATATCCTACATCTTCCAAGAATCCAAATACTAAGCTAATTCCCAATACATAACTTGCCATTTGCAATGCAAAAGTAATTGCAGTCATTACGGCTCCACACAAAAGTGAAATCAGCCAATTTGATACTCCAATGGCGACAAGCCCCTTTGCCAACAATGTTGATATTTTAGGTATAACAAACCCAAATAACCCCATTAGCGGAAATCCGATGAGCATAGAAGCAACTAATCCTAAAATGATAACTCCGATAGCCATAGGTTTTCCGAAAGCTTTACTTGTGGCTATACGATCAAATTTGCTTCTCTTAAATACTCTCTTTTTCTGAATAACATTTGCATTGATAAGTTTATCTATCCATTCAAATTTACAATTACCGGTTATTAAATTGCCATTTTTTATGCTTTTTAATACGTTCTCTATTTCTTCAAATTCGACTTTTTCAACATTATCTTTTACTAACGCAATTACTTTTGCATCCTGATCTAATAATTTTCCGATAATCCACGACTTTGAAAATACACCTATACCTTTATCAGGGATATGTTTTTTTAATAGCTTATAGTTATCTCCAACAATATTTTCATATGCCCTTTCTAAATTTTCGTCAGATAAAATTTTTCCTCTATCTGAATGCTCCAGAAAAGCATAAAACTCTTTGTATTCCTTTTTATCTGCCGCAACGATAGGAATGACAGGTATATTCAAGGATTTTTGTAACCCCTTTATATTTATATTTTTCCCTTGACTTGTAGCAACATCCATCATGTTCATGATTAAGACAACCGGAATATTTATTCCAATGTAGTCAGAGAGCATAAATAGACTTCGATTTAATTGTGAAGCATCTGCCATAATAGCAATTAGGTCTGCGTTCCCGGTTTCTATATATTCTCTTGTTATAACTTCTTCCTCTGAATTTGCTGATAATCCGTAAGTTCCTGGTAAATCCACAATCGTATAATTGGTATCTTTATACGAAAATTCGCCTTCTTTTTTCTCAACGGTTTTACCCGGCCAATTTCCAACATGTTGATTTGAGCCTGTCAACCCATTAAACAAAGTCGATTTTCCAGAATTAGGCTGCCCCAGCAAAGCAATCGTTATTTTCTTCATATCTCAAAGTACCTCCATCATTATTTTCTCTGCCTCTATCTTATTGACAGCTATCATCGTATCTCTACAATAAATGAGAATAGGTTGCTTTTTATAATTCTGGAAAACTTCAACATCGCTTCCGACAGTTATTCCGATAGATATTATTCTGCTTTGAAAATGTGTATCACCAATAATTTCAACAACTTTACCTTTTGTCTTTTCTTTCAAAGTACTAAGCCTCTCCATAACTATTCTCCTTTATCATCCACTTTTTCGCTCTTTCCTGTGTATTTACCATTTCATAGTAATGTCCTTTTTTTCCATAAAGTTCATTATGATTTCCTTGTTCTTCAATTCTTCCGTTATTTATCAAAATAATTTGATTAGCGTTTTTAATGGTATTCAATCTGTGAGCAATAACAAAAACTGTCTTTCCTTGCATTAAATGCTCCAAAGCATTATTGATTTTAGCTTCATTATCAGGATCAAGAGAAGCTGTAGATTCATCCAACAAAAGAATTGGTGCATCCTTCAGAATCGCTCTTGCAATAGCAATCCTTTGTCGTTCACCGCCGGATAATGTACTTCCTCCATCTTTTATTTCCGTTTCATATCCATCCTTCATTTTCAAAATAAATTCATGGCAACAAGCTAATTTTGCAGCTTGATAAACTTCTTCCTTTGTTGCATTAGGTTTTCCAACCCTGATATTGTTATAAACAGTATCGGTTAACAGTACATTATCTTGAAAAACCTGACTAACATATTTAAGCAACACATCAGGTTTTATGGATTTTATATTTTTTCCACCAATTATAATTTCTCCACTATTTACATCCCAAAATCTTGCAATCAAATTAGCGATTGTAGTTTTTCCTCCACCGGAAGGACCAATTAAAGCTGTAGAAGTTCCTTCTTTTGCTTCAAAAGAAATATTGTTCAGAATCGTTTTATTTCTATCATAAGAAAAATTTACATTCTTAAATTGAATATCAAAATTTTCTAATTCAACTTCATTTTCAGAATAAGGCAATGGCTTCGTTTCATAAGCTTTCTCAAGATTACTTGCAGCTAATTTCAAATCTTTCAATAGTCCATAGGAATGTTGAAAGGCAATAAGAAGTGCAGATAATGCTAAACTCATAAGCATAAAAGCCACAAACTGTTCAGTTCTAACACTACCATTTATAAGCAAATATCCTCCTATAAGAAGAACTATCGGAAGCAAAAAGTTAACTGTGATAAAGTACATACTTGTAGGTAACGCCATTTTCTTTTCTGCGTTTACGCTTGTCTTTCTAACATTTTCAAGTGTATTTATCATTCTTTCAAAATGTTCACTTGTCATATTAGCTGACTTAAACGCTTTCATACCTTGAATGTACTCTAAAATAATAGAAATCATCTTAGAATTTAAATTTCTTTTTCTTGCCCCGTATTTTTCTATCAATTTGTTGCCCCATATCAACATAGGATATGCGATAAGCAATACTAAACACTCTAATAATGCGAGCTTCCAATCGATAAAAAATGTGCCTAATAAAATCAATATTGCTGTAACTGCCGTTTTAATAACCGATGGTAAAGTGTGCGTTATGATCAGTTCAAAACTACTCAAATCCTTTGTAAGAGTTGATAATAGATAACCACTACTATTTTTTTGGAAATGACCAAGGCTCAAACTCCTATAATGATTTGCTAAATCCAAACGCATATCTCCACACATTTCAGCTCCTCTTGAAAAGCTCAAATAGTATGCATGCCTATAAATCAGTATCCTTGCAATCATACTGATGAAACATATTACCGTATATTCTATGATTAAGGTTTTAGTTAATGTATTTTGCAATATATTAACAACGGTAAAATAGAGCATTAAATACAAAACAATGCTTCCTATCGAATCAATAACCATTAGAAAAATCGGTAAATACAATTTTTCTTTTTTATCTTTCAGAAGTGTTCTAATAATCTTAAGCATTTGCACTTACCCCCTCTCCAAAGTAATCTTTTGTGTATGTGTTCCACATACTTTCATAGACCCCTTTTCTTTCTAAAAGAGTTTTATGTGTTCCAACCTCTACGACTTCCCCTTCATCAAATACAACAATTTGATCTGCATTCTTAATAGTATGCAAACGATGAGCAATCATAATGATTGTTTTATTTTTCAACAAGTTTTGAAGTGCTAACTGTATCTGGTACTCATTTTCTATATCTGAATAGGAAGTTGCTTCATCAAAAATAATAATTGGAGAATCTTTGAGTATTGCTCTAGCGATTGAGATTCTTTGTTGCTGTCCACCTGACAATTTCACCCCTTGATCCCCGATTCTTGTCTGATATCCATTCGGTAAACTCATAATAAAGTCATGAATTTGTGCTGCTTTTGCAGCCTCAATAATCTTATTTTCATCTGTATCTGTTCCCATACGAATATTCTCATAGAGAGTGTCCTCCAAAAGAAATACATCTTGAAAAACAAATGATGTAATGTCCATCAAATTATCTATTTTTAATTCATTGATCGGTATGTCGTTAATTTTAATTGCTCCACTTGTTACATCCCAGTACCTCCCAATCAATTGTGCAGCAGTTGTCTTGCCTGCACCGGAAGGTCCCACAAAAGCATTTATTGTATTCGGTTTTAAGGATAAATTTATATGTTGTAATGCTTTATTTTTTGTTTCTTCATCGTCATAGCTGAAAGTAACGTCTTTAAAATCTATTTTCATACACTCATTCTTGTTTATGATTTTTGTTCCGTCTTTCAATTCATCCATATCCATTATTTTTTTTATGTTATCCAATCCGCTTCCAAGCTCCATAGATTGCATAAAGATTGTTACCATATTTAAGAACGAAACAAAAAAGCACATTGTAAGCATAATAAATAGCAAATAGGATGTTGCTGATAAAGAATTTCTCAAAAAGAAATATCCTCCGAACGGCAATGTAAATAAGATTGCTGAATCCAAAACCACTAAGGTTATTGATAAAGGATAGCAAGAGCTCATACACATCTTTTTCCAACAAGTAATATACGCATTCAATGAGCTTCTATATTGTTCAAATTTTTCTGCTGTTAAATGATACATTTTTATTACAGGCATAGCCTTTATAAATTCGTTTGCCGAAGCATTTAAATCAGCAATATCTTCGGATAGCTCCGTTGACATATCCGGATAATTTTTCATTAGCATCATAGGAATTCCTAATCCCAAAATCATAGGAATAAGCATAACAAGTGCCATCATCCAATTTAATTTCAACATGAAAATGAACATAATAACCGGAACAACTGCTGCCTGAGCTAATTCCAAAGTGCTATGAGCCAAAAAATTTTCAACTCTATCTACATCATCAAACAACAATGTTTTAATTTCTCCGGGGGCATGCTCTTGAAAGAATCCCAAATTAAATTTTGAAATATGATTTACAACTTTCAGCTTAATTCTGTGTATTGTGTTAAAAGCTGCTGTATGAGATAAAATGCCCGCAAAGGACATTAGTATTGCTTGCAAAACAGCACTTATAATTCCTATACCTGCCCACATTAAAATTTCTGTATACGAAATATTCTTCTGGAATATCATTAGTAATATCTTATAAACTACAAAATAAGGAACTAATGATAAAGCCGCAGAAATGACAGATAAAAACATTCCTAAATGTAGCTTTTTTCTCTCATCTTTTGCTAATTG
>NZ_JAGYZD010000334.1 GCF_018371055.1 Finegoldia magna
TATTCATGTCATCATTTATAATTTTTTCTCTTAAAAACGGCATGAAATCTCTATCAGATAGGATGGGAGCAGACATTATAGTAGTCCCAGAAGGTTATGATTCCAAAATTACAGGTGCAATATTAAGGGGAGAACCTAATACATTCTTTTTTGACAAGGATATATTAAATAGAGTAAAAAAAATACCAGGAGTTGAAAAAGCCTGTGGTCAAGTTTATCTAGCTACACTTTCTGCTGGATGCTGTTCTTTTCCCATTCAAGTTATAGGAATTGACTTTTCTGATGACTTTAGCGTTAAACCTTGGCTTGAAAAACAGATTAAAACTCCAATTAAAGCTGGGCAAGTTGTTGTAGGTGCTAACATTGTGGGGACTATTAATCATAAGGTTAAATTTTTTAATCAAGAATTTGAGATAAGAGGTAGGCTTGCAAAAACTGGCATGGGTTTTGATAATTCAGTTTTTATGACAATAGAAGAAACTCATAGATTAGCCAAGGAATATGAAAAGATAATTAATCATCCGGTGGCAAAAAAAGATGATATATCTTCTATTTTAGTAAAAGTTGAAAAAAACAAAGATCCAAAAACAATTCAAAAACTTATTAAAGAAGAATTTAAAAAAGAAAAAGTGTATCCTTTATTGCCAAGAAAAATAATGACACAAGTTTCAGATTCAGCAAAAAACATGCTTGTATATGTGTATATATTGATAGCTTTGATTTGGATACTAGCTTTCTTTATTTTAAGTCTTGTAAATACCTTATCAGTTAAGGAAAGGAAAAGAGAATTTGCAACCATAAGGATATTAGGAGCAACAAAGAAAAAACTCAGTGAAGTAGTTCTTATTGAATCTATGCTAATTAATGGAACAGGTGCAGTCATAGGTTCTGTGCTTTCCTTTGTTTTAAGTATAACTTTCAATAATATATTTTCATCAATTTTGAATATGCCTTTTTTAAGACCGAATATATTCCTTATGATTTTAATGTTAATAATAATAATAATTTTGGGAACCTTGTTAGGTCCAATATCTTCAATTATTGCTATTAATAAAATAAATAAAGTAGAATTATTATTGATGCAAAGAGATAATGATTAAAATAGGCTATTTGTCAAATTTTGGGGAGACTTGTTAACGCTAGTCTCTCTTTTCATTTAAAAATCCATACTTAAACGCTAATAAAAGGTCAAAAATAAAATAACTAAAAAACCATTAAAAATAAACATAGCAATAAGGTGACCCCAAAAAGTTGGACTTTATACCAGAGACATTTAGAAATATTTGTCTCTGGTTTTTTTGTCCTCATATTTCCCCTAGGAGAAATCGCA
>NZ_JAGYZD010000052.1 GCF_018371055.1 Finegoldia magna
GCGTCGTATCTGAAGCCGTCCACATTAACATAATTCACAAACCATTCTCCCCATCTAAAAAGTTCATCTTTAACATCAGGATTTTTGTGGTCAATATCTGCAAACATCAAATAATCGAAATTCCCTTTTTCGTTGGAAACATTCTTGCTAAATCCTTTGTTTTCTCCAGCGATTTCAAAGATTGCTTTCTTTTGTTGTTTATTATCAAAATCAACTCCATTAAAATGTTGGAAATGCCACACGAACTCAGAATATTTTCCGTTCCTACCCTTAAAATCAAATCCAGTCCATGCTTCAATATCATAAGCATCAGTAATTCTATTCGCCCTGTCGTTAGGATCCACTTCGTAAGCCTTAAAAGTTTCTGAGAAATCTGCTCCAGCTTTGTGATTTAAAATTACATCTGCGTAAACTTTTATGTCATTTTTGTGCAAAACTTCGATTAATTTTTTCAATTCTTCTACAGTTCCGTATTTTGTACGCACAGATCCTTTCTGATCAAATTCTCCCAAATCGTACAAATCATACACACCATAACCAACATCATTTGTTCCTGTTGCTTTAAACATTGGAGCAAGCCACAACGCATCAATCCCTTTTTCTTTTAAATTTTTCGCTTCTCTCGTCAAGTTTTTGTAATAATTTCCATCATCTGGTAAGTACCACTCAAAAGCCTGCATCATTATTTCGTTTCCCATTTGTTCCTCCTATTAATTGTAAGAAATTGCTTTATATTGTATAATCTAATAAGATTATACCATTAAAATGATAAGAATAAGGAGAAAAAATGCAATATTTAGTCGGTAGAAATCCTGTTATGGAAGCTTTGGAAATGGATATGGGAGTAACCAATCTATACATACAAAAAGGCGAATTAAAAGGATTTATTAAAAAAATAGAAAAAAAAGCGTACGATATGGGAATTAAAATTGAATACGTCGATAAAAAATACATCGAAAAATTCGCAGAAAACACCGCTCATCAAGGTGTTATGGCAAAAATGCCAAGTTTCGGATATTCAAGCGTTGATGAAATGATAATTTACGCCAAAAAAAGAAACGAAGATCCATTTTTGATAATTTTGGACGAAATAACAGATCCTCACAATTTGGGATCCATCATTAGAACTGCAGAAGTTGCAGGATGCCACGGAGTTATAATTCCAAAACACCGAGCTTGTGAAGTCAATGCAACTGCAATCAAAACAAGTGCAGGAGCTGTTTTCAATATAAAAATCGCACGTGTAACCAACATAACCACGACAATTAATTATTTAAAAGAACATAACGTATGGATTTACGGGGCTTGTGGCGAAGCTTTACAAACTCACACGCAAGCTAACTTGAAAGGACCTATCGGCCTTGTAATTGGAAACGAAGGCAAAGGAATTTCGAGATTAGTCAGAGAAAATTGTGATCAGTTAATTAAAATCCCTATGTATGGAAAAACAGAATCACTCAACGCATCAAATGCTGCGAGCATTTTAATTTATGAAGTCATACGCCAAAGGTATGAAAAATAAACAAATTTATCTTTATGTCGATGGTTATAATATAATAAATGCATGGCCTAATTTGTACAAACTTTCTAATGATGTGGACTTGGATAGTGCTCGTGAAGAACTTATTGATATTATGAAAGAATACCAAAACCTAAGCGGTGAACAAGTTTATGTGGTGTTTGATGCTTACCTTGTAAAGGGTGGAATGAGCATCGAAGAAAAACGCGATAATTTAACTGTGGTCTACACAAAAGAACACGAATCCGCAGACAGATACATCGAAAGAAAAGTCAACGATATGAAAAAGCACGACAAAATGTATGTCGCAAGTAATGATGGAATGATTCAACGAATTATTTTATCTCGTGGCGGAATAAGAATTAGTGCAAATGAGCTTTGGAAAAATTATCTTACTTTAAAAGAAAATCTCAGAAGATCAAAGTTAAGAAAAAGGAAACAATCTAGCGTAAACATTGTTACAATAGATGATGATATGTACGAACAATTAGAAAAACTTCAAGATGAATTAAAAAAACAAAACTAGGTCACAACACCTAGTTTTGTTTTTTTAAACATAAGGAGATATCCAATTTAATGGATAAAATGAAAACGTTATTAACTATTTATAGTATAACATCGCCTTTATAATTTGTCAAAATTTTATATTTGAATTTTAATAATTTATTCTGCCTTATCTTCTTCAATTAAATTTTTTATTGCGTTAATGGCAACTTTAATGGCTATATCAGTGTCGTGGCAAACAGGATTGTCCAAGTTTTTCTTCTCACGTTCTTGATTAGCTACAACCAAAAAACAAGATCCACATCTTACTCTAAGGTAATTTGCAACCACAAAAAGTGCTGCAGATTCCATTTCACTTGCCAATGTGCCAAGACTTTTCCACGCTTCCCATTTATTCAACAAATCATATGATATTGGCATTTTTTCAGGCTCATGTTGTCCATAAAAGCTGTCCTTACATTGGACTACTCCGACGTGGTAATGTTGTCCTAAATCTTTCGAAGCTTTTACCAAAGAATTTGTCACATCTAAGTTTGCAACTGCTGGAAATTCTATCGGAGCGTATTCTTTACTCGTTCCTTCAGCTCTTATTGCAGAACTCGCTATAACTACATCAGAGCTTTTTACATCTTCTTGAATTCCTCCACAAGTTCCAACTCTAACAAAAGTATCAGCGCCAGCTTTTACAAGTTCTTCCATTGCAATAGCTGCAGATGCTCCTCCAATTCCTGTGCTTGTCACAGAAACTTTTACTCCATTCAAACTTCCAGTGTAAGTTACATACTCTCTGTGATCTGCAACTAACTTCGCATCGTCAAAATATTTTGCAATCTTTTCGCATCTTTTTGGATCTCCTGGAAGTATAACATACTTTCCAACATCTCCTTTTTTAATATTCAAATGATATTGTACGCCTTCTTCTGCGTATTTCATAAAATCACCTCATTTTTATCTATATTAATAGTATATACTAATTTTAGATAAATATCATTATTGGGCGTTGATTTTTACGTAATTTGTGCGATACATTATTTTCTTGAAGAAAACCCCTACGAAAGTATTCAAAACCGAAGTTGGAACACACACCGCAAAAAACGTCGATAAAAGAAGTCTTGCAAAATTTTCAGTTCCCATCCCCAATGGAATTGCAGTCGCCAAAAATACAAACCCACTAATTAGAGTTCCTATCATAAATACAAAATTTGATTTTGCATTGTTTTTACCCATAGCTTTGAATAAATAGTATACGACAATTCCCGAAACTAATTTGTCTAAAATATTTGGAAGTTGTCCCATTGGAAAATTAGTCGTAAAAGCCGCAAGTAACCCAGCAAATAAACTCAACATAAAAGCTTCTTTCACATTATCCATGAAAATAATCCCCAAAAACATCATAACTAATAAAAAATCTGGCTTTACTCCCATAAACAACGCAGGTGTAACGTAATGAAGCAATAATCCTACACTTAAAAATATCGAACTTACTGTTAATTTTTTTGAATCCATAATATCTTCCTTTCTTTTTTATAAAATTTTTCTCTTCTAAAATCATTTCATAAGTTCATTTCATTACACTCACCTGCCTTTATAATAAAAAAACACCTGTTCCCCAAAAGGAACAAGTGTCAAAACTCGCGTTACCATCCTAATTTATGTGCAAATGCACACATCTCTTTCAGATACTTCCATATCCTATCCCTGTAAAGTGAGAATCACTTTTTGAACTACTATATTTCATTCAAAATTCAGATAACCCCACTCATATAAACTTCCCTTAGAAATTCGCACCAACCATTTCCTCTCTTGAAGTTTCATTTATACTACTATCTTATCTATTGAATTTAATATTTTTAAATATTTTCTAATATTATATCACAAATAAAATAATTTACAAGTTATAAAACAGTTTTAAAATTAACATTTACCAAATCTTTTATAGAATTGTAAATCAAAGTTCTATCCAAAACTTCATCCAAAAACTCTTGTAGTTCTTCTCCTTCATAAAATGAGAAGAAATAAATGTCAATATTGATTTTATTAATAATACTCTTATCTTCAAAACCTATAACATTTAACAGATACATCGGATTGTCTATATCTAAGTTCACCTTAGCTTCGATATCTTGCAATATAGTGTTTCTTTTCTTCGCAACTCTCATCATAGTCAAAATCATCTCTGAAACGATGGAGCTTACGAAGAAATCAATTGATGTGAATTCTTCTTTTTCTGAATCAAAAGAAATAGATGAATCTACGGGAATACAGGATTTTTCATTGTAAACTTTGACCAAATCATCGGATACAATAGCTCTGAAACTTTTTTGGAATGAATTTATATCATCATTCATATTCTTTCCTCAATTTATCTCTAGCATCAATCATTGATTGTAGTTTTTCTCTAATGTGGTCGTATTCATTTACAGGTCTATTAGAGAATGTCGCAAACCCACAGTCTGGATTTAGCCACAATTTATCCTTGTCGATAAACGTAAGGGCTTCCTTGGCTCTTTTGTAAATTCCATCTGTGTCTTCCTTGTCATCCAATCTTGGATTTAACACTCCAAGTCCCAAAATCACTTTGTTGTTGATTCTTTCATCAGCTAGTAATGCTTTCAATTCTCCAGCTCTTGGAGTTGAAAATTCTAACGCCAATAAATCAGCATTGATATCTGCAAATAAATCTAAAAGCGGAGTATAAGGTCCTGTCAATAAAATACTTTCGTTTTTACTCCAGTTTCCACGACACACGTGAAGTGAACATATCGATTTATCTCTATCGACGCTATCCATTACGCTTTTTATCAAATGTGTTGCAAACTTCAATTCTTCAGTAGGATCTTTTCTAGTAGACAAAGATGCACACATAAATGTTCTTGGCTTACCTTCAGTGAACACAATTTCTGTAAGAACTGGTTCATCAAATTGAATTACATCTACTCCGATTTCTTGAAGATTTTTGATTTCTTTTCTGTAAATGTTTATAACATCTTCTCCCAAATCTTCTTTGCTGTCGTAGTATTTTGAGCTTACATTTGCAAGCCACATACTTCTTGTAACCAAGTAAGGTCCTGGCATTGTAATCTTAACAGGTTTATCAGTCAAAGATTTCAAAAGCTTTAATTCTTCTGATACAATGTCTCCTTTATATTCCAATTTTCCAGTACAAATAGCGTTCTTAATAGATGTAGCAGGAACATCCAATGTTGTCAAAATATTTTCGAACTCTCTTTTATCATCGACGTAATCAAGCATCTCTGCCATGCTCATTTGAGTTACTCCACCTAGTTTTTCAGAAATAAAAGATACGTAATTATCTCTTTCTATTTCTCCACTTGTGATTACATCGATATCCAAATCTTCTTGTAATTGTACAACTTCTTTCGTCTTATCGTATACCAATTGTTCGTAGTTAGAAAGGCTAATCATATTAGCCTTTAACATCCTACGAGCTTTTAATATTTCATTACCTCTTGGCATAGACCCTATCAAAGAGGTCTTGAATAATTTATTGTTCACTATTGAATTCCTTTATGAAATTTCCTAAATATTCATTAGCTTCTGTAATTTGTTTGAAACCATCTCTTCTACCAGGAACCCATTGTTTCAATCCTTCAAGATCCATAATTTCTTTATCTTTTTCGTTATTGTAATCCATCTTGAACATAATATCATCAAATGCTTTGATGTCTTCATCAGATGTTTCTGGAGTAAATGTGAATACACAGTGATCAAAGTTATCAGTTTTAGCTAATACTTCAACTTCGTTTTTGTCGATAGTTCCATCGTTAATCCATGCATCATAGTTTAGATCTAAGCAGAATGTTGCATCAACTTCGCCATTAACCATAGCCATCATGCTGTCTTTTTCGCCACCAACGTGGTCTCCGTGTAAACCAACACCTATATCAAATCTTTTGTCAGTGTAATCTTTACCGAATTCCAAACCATTGTTGTGTAAGAAGTTAATAGGAATAAGTCTTGCTTGTGGAGAATCAATAGCTCCAAATCCTATTGTTTTTCCCTTTAAATCGGAAATATTTTCGAATTTACCTTTTTTAACTACAAGATAAGTTTGTCTATCTCTGTCTGTATCTCTCATACATCCGATTTTTTCTTTTCCATCACATCTTAAGTGAGCATCTAATTGTGCTAATGGAGAATTCCAAGCTGCATCTATTTCGCCATTCATTAAAGCATCTACTTGTAATTTGTAGTCTTTGAAGAATACCGCTTCGATTTCAGCGCCATTTTCTTCGTAGAATTTTGTAATTAAATCCCATATAACTGTTACTCTTGGAGCGTAAATAACCGCACCTACTTTTAATTTTTTCATTTAATTCCTCCTAAAAATATCTACTAATATATTTTATAAAATTTTTTCTATAAAGTACATATAAAAATCGGAACTTACAAACAGCTAGAATATTTGTTTGTAAGCAAAAACTTTACTGTTTATAAATTCCGATAAATTTACAATATTATAATAGTGGTTGGCCTGTGATAGCTTTTCCTAACCAAACGTTAAGAACGTCTAGTGATGGTGCCATGATTTGTCCTGCATATGCATCTCTCATTAATCTTTGAATTTCAGATGCACAGTTGTAAGTCTTACCTCCACCTACTCTCATTGCAAGTGTTGAAGATTCTATTGCATTTTCGATAGCAGCTACTCTTGCTGCGATAATCTTGCATACTGCATCAGCTTCGCCGTCTACTAATGATCTTGCTGCTAATTCTGTAAGAGCTTTTGCACTCATTCCGTTAGCGTAAATCTTAGCTAAATGTAATTGAACTGTTTCAATATTAGCTAAACATTGTCCTGATGGATATTTTCTCTTCAATGCGTAATCATTTGTAACTTTTGATAATCTCAAGTTCAATCCAGTGTATACACTTGCTAAACCTAAAATGAAGTATGGAGCTACAACGTTAAATACTTGGTCAACACCTGAACCTTCTTCACCGATTCTGTTAACTTCGTCTAATTTAACATCTGTCATAGTCATTGGACATGAAACGTTACCTTTCATACCAATACCTTTCCAGTGGCTCATCTTGAATTCTAATCCTTCAGATTCCAATGGAACTAACCAGTTGTTGATGTCTCCTTCTTTTTCAGTTGATGGAGTTAAAATTAAGTAATAACTTGCATGAGTTGCGCTTGTTACCATTGATTTTGTTCCGTTGAAAACAAATTTTCCACCGTCTTTAGTTACTTTGATTTCTGGAATATAGAAGTGAGTACCAGTTCCGAATTCAGAATATGCTAAAGCCATGAATTTGTTGTTTTCAACTATATCTTTAACAACTTTTTTCTTCAATTCTTCGTTACCATTAGTAAGAACAGTCATTAAAGCTACGTTGTGCATCATGTAGCAAAGACCAGCAGTTGGGTTGCTTTCAGCAAATGCTAAAACAGCTTGTTGGTGTTCAATAGCAGTTTTTCCTAAACCACCCATTTCTTCTGGGATAAGTAATTTGAAGTAGCCAGCTTTTCCCATTTCTTCAAATGATTCTACAGGAAATCTACCTTCTTCATCTGAGCTTTTTGCATATGGTTCGATGTGTTCCAATGCAAATTTTCTTGACTCTTCGTAAAAATTCATAAAACCCTCCTAAAGTTTATATTTCAATTATATGATATCACCAATTCTCTAATAAGACCAGAAATATTGTTAAAAATTCTTCATTTATTGAAACTTTCTATAAATCCTACCAATTTCATTTGATTTTAAATAAATTAGAAAATTTCTTGATTTTTTTATTAGTTTTAACATTGAAATATCAACGTTATAACGTTTTAATTCATTTATAGAAAAAATCTATAAATGATTTTTCAAATTGTTAAAAATTTGCAATAAAAAACACTGCAAGATTTCTCTCACAGTGTTTTGTTATATTATCTATTTGTAGAATTTGGATTTACGACGTCTTCTTTCTTTGCGCCTTCTTCTTCCTTAGCTTTTTCTACAGATTCAACTTTTTTGCCTTCTTTTTCAAGGTTTTCTTCTTTATCTGCTGCATCTGTATCTTCTACTGAGTTAGAATAATCCATTTCTGCCATTCTCTTGTAAGTGTTGTATCTTTCCTTAGCATCTCTTTCAGCTTCTTGGAATAATTCTTCAGCTTGTTCAGGGAATGATTTTTGTAATGACAAGTATCTTACTTCTCCTCTGATGAAGTCTTGGAATGATCCAGTTGGTTCTTTAGAGTCTAATTGGAATGGATTCTTTCCTTCTTCTGCAAGAGTTGGATCGAATCTGTATAAGTGCCAATAACCAGCTTCTACAGCTAATTTTTCTTGACGTTGGCTCTTACCCATACCAGCTTTAATACCGTGGTTGATACATGGTGAGTAAGCGATGATTAATGATGGTCCATCATATTCTTCTGCTTCTCTAATAGCTTTTAATGTTTGATTTTGGTTAGCACCCATAGCGATTTGTGCTACGTATACGTATCCGTAAGTTGATGCCATCAAACCTAAATCTTTCTTTCTAACTTTCTTACCACTTGCGGCAAATTGTGCTACAGCAGCTGTTGGAGTTGATTTAGAAGCTTGTCCACCAGTGTTTGAGTAAACTTCTGTATCGAATACCATAACGTTGATATTTTCACCTGATGCTAATACGTGATCCAATCCGCCGTATCCGATATCGTAAGCCCAACCGTCTCCACCGAAGATCCATACAGATTTCTTAATTAAGAAGTCTCTGTCTGTTCTTATATATTTCAATAATTCTTCAGCTTCAGCGTTATTAGTGTCATCATCTAAGTGTTGTAAGATTTCTGCTGCACATGCTTTAGATGTAGCTACATCGTCCATGTTTTCAACAAATTTCTTGAATGGTGCATTCAATGGACTTTCAATGTTCAAGTCTAAGAATGCTTTCATTTTTTCTTTTAATTGTAATCTGATTTTCTTGATAGCTAAGTGCATACCATATCCGTATTCAGCGTTGTCTTCGAATAATGAGTTAGCCCAAGCTGG
>NZ_JAGYZD010000053.1 GCF_018371055.1 Finegoldia magna
CTTGTGAACCTAAAATTGTGAACTCGCTGACGCTCAGACAGCACAATTTTTTAACGGTTCACTTCGCTTGATTTTATGATTATTTTCTCCGTATGATATTCTTAGCAAAACTGGTAATCTGCTTTTATTTCACTGCAACACAAAATATGAATAACAAAAAGCAAAACAGAAAAACTTGTAAATCGCTCATAAAAAAAATCCATCGCATCAATCTTTAAATAAAATTTAATGCGATGGACTACTTTATTGTTAGTTATTTATTATAAATCTTTCTGCTTAAATTTTCGAATGGAAACATAAATTATTAAACTTATACATACTGCGAATACTACTAATTGAATCATTATAGTTTCTGGATTTATGACATTATCTGATTTTAAATTAAAATATCCTATGATAAACTTGTCTATTGTTTTTGCTCTGGTTAATAGCGATGTAACAACATATAATCCCATTGAACTTAATGTTCCGACAATCGCTCCTTTATCAATGGAAACTAGCATCGCAAAGATTACCAAAAAATAAACTTCTAAAAACCCAAACAATATCTGAACTAAAATCTCGAAGTTATCTGTAGTAAACAAATTTCCACTTACAGCATAATTGGTCCCCTTCACAAAGATTAAATAAGCCAAAATATTGAAACCTATATTCGTCATAAAGTAAAAAACTGTCATGTAAATCATCGATACAAATTTCCCGCAGATAAGCTTTTTTCTATCGGCTACTGGCGCTACTTCTAAAATGATTTGACCTTTTTGAATTTCGTCTCCTAATATTTTCGATCCAGTATACATTAAGATTATCATTGGGACACCTAGAATGAAATACAACTGCCATATAGAAAATACATATCTACATATATCAAATTGACCTTTAAACGCCACAAAACTCCATCCAAATTTAACACCAGCTCCATATAATATGGAAACAAGATTCAATAATAAAATCAACAAGAAAGCCTTGCTCTTTTTAAGCTTGAATAATTCTGCTTTAACTATTTTTTTCATTTTGCACCTCATCAAATAACTTGTTTATAGAATCAGATTCAATTAAAATGTCCTTTATCTCAATATTTTTATCCGCCAATATCTTAAAGGTTTTGTTTAATTGATTTTTATCACTTACAAGTATTTTATTGTCTTTTAAGACAATGTTCTTGTCATTTATTTCTAAGTTTGGTGTTTTGTTTGAAATTTCTATTATAAACATTTTTTCTTTGTTTAAGTTGTGATTTCTTATCTTTTTGTTTTCCAAGAATAAAAACCTATCACATAATTCGTCTATTTCCTTCATTTGATGCGAAGAAATCAGAAGTGCAATCTCTTCTTTTTCAACAATCTCTTTAATAAATTTCTTCACCCCATTTATACCGTTCGGATCAAGTCCAACAAACGGCTCATCTAATATAAGCAACTTCACATCTCCAAGTAGCGCCAAAGTTAGACTTAGTCTTTGTTTCATCCCAAACGAATAATCAGACACCTTTTTCTTGACACCTTTTAGCCCCACAAGTTCTAATAAATAGTTAGCTCTATCCCAAGTTTCTTTTTCATTTTTCAAATTTCTGTAAAGAATTTGAATTTGAATATTTTCCTCTGCTGTTAAATTCTCATAAAGTCTTGTGTCTACTAAAAATCCTATCTTACTCATTAATTCATGTTTATTGCTATAAGATTGATCGTTTAAAAATTTTATCTCTCCACTATCTTTAAAAATAAATCCCAATATCGTCTTCATCAAAGTTGTTTTCCCTGCTCCATTTGCCCCTACTAAACCCACAATCTCTTTAGGTTTAAGACTAAAATTCACATCATCTAAAATCAACACATCTTTGTAAGACTTCCTTAAATTATTAATCTCTAAAATATTTTCCATATAATTCTCCAAAATTTCTATAAAAATAACCCTGTTTTTCCAATAATTCTTCCAAGTTTCCGTTTTCTACAATCTCTCCATCATCCATGCAGATTATTTCATCTGCTTTAACTAAATTATGATAATTAATCTTATGAGTAACCATGACGATGGTTTTGTCTTTCAAATCAAAAATTCTATCCTCTAAAATTTTTGAACTAGTAGAATCAAGAGACGAGTTCAATTCGTCTAATAGAATTACATCTGTATCATTAAGAATTGCTCTTGCAAGACCAATTTTCTTCCTTTCACCACCTGACAAGGTATCCTGCAAGTTTGAATCCTGTTGTATCTTTCTATCCTTTAAATTCTCGAGCAAGGAGAATTCTATCGCTTTATTTATTTCTTCATCAGGATACTCGTTGTATAAGGTAATGTTATTTTTCAATGTATCGTTGAATATAAATGTTTCTTGGGATACAAAAGAAATCATCTGCGATATGTTCTTATGAATTGAGTACTCACTTTCATTTAGGTACAGATTTCCAGAAGTATTTGATAAAATATTTGCCAAAATTTTTAGCAATGTCGATTTACCACTACCGCTATGACCGAGTATTACATATTTTTTATTTTTCTCAATTTTGAGATTTATATTATTCAACGAAAACTCAGAATCATCATTTTTGTAGCACATATTATCTAGTTTTATAGAGTCAAAGGTATTTTCAGTAATATAAAAGTCATTTGCTTTTTTGTAGGTTAATAAATTTGTTATTTTATCCTTTATTTTACTGGCTCCTTTAATTTCCATAATTGCTGTTGTAGATTCTCCTATTGGACCCATCATCATATTTATGATTTGTGTTATCGCAATAAGACCACCTACTGTTAATTTCCCATTTATTACAAAATATCCTCCTAGAGAAAATGAGATGGCTATTATAATGTAGTTACCTAGACCAATTATCTGTGAATAAAGTCCTAAGCTAGTGTTAAATAAGTATAATGACCTTTCTAATTCTTCCAAAGATGCATCAAATTGTTTTAGAATTTTTGATTCTATTCCATAAGTATGTATTAAATCCATTGATTCAAAAACATCTTTAATCTTTTCAAGAAATTTATCTTTATTTTTTGAATACTTCGCACTTAATTCATCTATGTTTTTGCCCAGAAAAACTGGCAATAGTAATATTACAAATGAACAAAAAATCATAATAAAGGCCATTTTTATGTTTAATTTCATTAAATAAACCAAACAAAAGCATATCAATAAGCTATTTTTCAGAAGGTTTAGTATGTTTTCGAAATATTGATTGTCTATTATGTTCAAATCAGTTTCAAATACGTTTATCTTTTGAGATGAAGAAGTCTTCATGAAATCTTTATGTTTCATTTTAAAAAAGCTTTTTATGATATCTCTTTTTATTGATTTATGTATATTCTTTTTCAAATTTGCGTTGGATATAACCAACAAATAAGTTAATATGAAGTTTATGATAAATGATATTACCAAAAGCCAAATACTTTGTTTAAATGTCAGAGAGTCTCTGTTTATCATGCTATCCACAATCTTTTGGATGTTTCTCACAATAAAAATACTACATAAGCTTGTCACTATAGAAAGTATTACAATATACAATATCCTTAATTTTTGTGAGTTAAGATATTTTTTCATATACACCTCCATATAAAAATTTGGCATCTTTAATCAGACACCAAATTTAAATATGAATCTTTTAATATTAGTTAAGTATTATTACGCTGACCATTTTTTTCCTGAGTATCCTATAGATCCACAAACTACCATTCCTACTGATGCACAACCTGCGTTGTTTTTCTTCAAAAATTTAAATAACATTTTTATCTCCTTATGATAACTCTAATAATTAATTCTTTTGTTTACCGTTTTGTTGTTTTTCAAAATAATCAGATCAATTATGCTGACCATTTTTTTCCTGAATATCCAATAGATCCACAAACTACCATTCCTACTGATGCACAACCTGCGTTGTTTTTCTTCAAAAATTTGAATAACATATCTGTCACCTCCTTCAACCTTTGGATTCTCTAGAAAAATCCAGCTTTAATTTTTTATATGATCATTTAAAATGTCATAAATTTTTTTGTTGGAGCTAAGTCCTGTTAATATATTCCAGTTCACATAAAAATATATTATCTCTTCATTTTTCAGTAATAGTCTTATTGGTCTGGCTGATTTTCCAAAAACCATCCTATTTTGAGTGGCAAAATTCACCGAAGATACCACATCATCATTTTCCAAGGATATATCTTCAATTTCATCAAATTTTATTGTTTTATACCCTTTAAATTCTATGTATTTATCTGACAAAACAAACTCTCCATTGTGTTTAAACAAATTTTTCGCATTAAATCTTGTCATTATATTTTTATTTTGATTACAAATTTCTTCTATTGAAGAAGCAATATATTTGTCCATTAATCTATCCTGCTATTAAATTATTCATAACTTCATCAAAAAACCCATAGTACATTGGGCAGAACGGATCCTTACTTGTTATTTTGTCAGTATACAAGTAAGCTCTTGCTCGACATCCACCACCACATAAATATTTGAACTCACATTCTTTGCAGCCATCCATATCGTCTACTTCAACTCCGTATTTTCTTTTGGCATTATGTACAAGCAAACTCATAACGTCTTTTTCTAACAAATTTCCCATTTTGAATTCATCCTCCATTAGCATATGACAAGGATACAAGGATCCATCAGTTCCTACAGAAATCAGTTGTTCTCCTGTTCTACAGTTACATTTTCCTTCAAGGCAATCTTTAAGAGGAACATCTTCCACTTCTATTTCGTTAACTCTATAGTAGTCGACAATTTTTTTGAGATCATCTGTAGTCAATACAAATTCTCTGTTTTCATCGTCCGGTTTTACTGTAAATAAACTAAAACTTATATTTGTGCCTAGTTTTTTCGAAAGTTTAGTGTACTCATTAATGTAATCCACGTTTTTGTGATTAATAGTTGGCAGTATGGATAAAGTAATGTCTAATCCTTTTGCCCTGTCTATAAATTCCATTATTCTATCAAAAATTTTGTCTTCTCTTAGGAACGCTTTGCAATCTGAGCTGTAAGTATCCAAAGATACCGAAAGAACGTCAATGTATGGGGCAATTTTTTCTAACATATCAAAACTATGTACAGTACCATTAGTTATTACAATTAAATTATCTGGTTTTAGTTCTGTTTTGATAAGCTTCAATATTTTATCCAAATCTTTTCGTATCATTGGCTCTCCGCCAGATATAATAATATTTTCTAGATTTAATGGTTTTAAATTACCAACCACTTTTGTTAATTCATTAAATGATAGCTCTTTCTTATCACATCTCTCATCTTCTGAATAACATCCCTTACACTTCAAATTACATCTGTCTGTTATGTGTATGTAAGCATTTTTAACATTGAATCCTTTTGTAAACTCATTAACTTTTTTTATGAATTCATTTTCTACTAAAAACTCATACAAATCCTCATTGACATTTTTATCTTGTAAAATTTCCAGATAATCTTCATAAGTTTTATCGTCAAGCCCTAATACAGCTGAGTTTGCTGTATTAATCAAAAGATTTGCTCCGTTAAATTTTTCTGTTTTAACATTAGGATTTTTATACATATCTTTCACCTGCTTTTTCTTTTATTTTTAAAAATATTACTATCAAAGAAAATACCAAGAAGAAATTAATCAAACCCGTTGTCAGTACCGACTGACTGCTTACAGCGTTAATTTGTATTGAAGAATTGTTAGATATATTCTGAGAATTTCTAGCTATAGCTTCAAAATCCAAATTGATCAATTTTATAAAAATCAAATAACAAACTGAATATACAAGTGCAAAAACCCCAGATCCTATTATTTTTACTTTATCTTTTTGAATTTTTAAGATATTTATAAGCGAACAGCCCATTATTGATGAAACCAACGCCGGTAAAATAGCTCCAAAAACTAAAAACGTCACAACATTTAATGAATTTACAGTCGTTGATACTTTTACTATCAAAAAGCTCAACGCTACTAAAGATATTACCAAAACTACAATATTTTTTTTCATAAATCCTCCTAAACAATCATTACTAATAAATTGTAAATTGCGTGTATGACAATAGGTAAGCTTAAACTTTTTGTTTTGACATAAATCCCCGATAACATAAGCGCCAAAGGTAGTCTGATTACTAAGTTCGTTAAAAAATCTTCGTTATTATGAAGGATAAATGCGAAAACAATACTTGATATAGCACAAGAAATAATGATACTCATTTTTTTAGATAACAGACTAATTAAAAGATGCCTGTATATGTACTCCTCGCCTGTGGCAACAATTAGATAATGTACTATCCAAAACCCCACAAATGTCATATCAAGTTTCGATCTAAATATTAAAAGATAGACGGCTACAAAAGATATAAAAATTACACTTGAAGTTTTTAAATATCTGAATACATCCAAATTATCTTCAATATTGAGACATTTTAATAATAATTTTGGAAGTATAATAAATGAAATCACAGTTGGTACTGTCAACATTAAAAACGGATTAGATACTTTTACATACGATAAAAGAATTATAAGCGTTAACAGTGATAACAAATTGATGACTACCAACGACATCGCTATTACTAAAGGATTTTTCTCATTTACATTTAAAAAACTAAAATCATAATTTCTACGTTTTTTTATCTCCATACACCTCACCTCTACTTTCAAATTGATTATACAATGGATTTTTAATTGGATTTTCAAAATGTATTAAATAGCCTAAAAAGTTGTATTAAAAAAACGAGCATCAAAAATTAGTTTTTAATCTAATTTTCAATACTCGTTTAATTCTTCAAATTTTTATAAAGAGCTTTGATTTTGCAGTTTACAAGGTACAATAATCAAAACTTTAAAAAAGCCATCTTCATATTTAAAATTATAAAATCCTTTTAATTTTTCTAAACGCAACTTTATACTCTTTATCCCAACTCCAAATCTATCCGATTTTGAAGACTTTATAAAGTCTTTCGAGAAATCTTCTTCAAGTTTTTCAGAAGGATTTTCAGTATATACATATATTTTTTCATCTCGATATATCAGTTTTATTATAATCGGAGAGTCAACATCTCCAACTCGTTCAACTGCCTCAATAGCATTATCTATTAAATTTCCTATTATCGCAGACAAATCTATCGAAATTTCCTTGATATTTAAGTCCTTTGGGATTTGAAGTGATATTTTATGTTTTATATTTAGTTGTTCCATTTTTTTAATTTTCATGCTTAATAGATAGTCAATCTCTGTCAATCCACTAAGATAAGTTGGATTGTCCAGTTTTTGTCCGACTATATTTTCAATTTGAGCTATAGCAAGATTAGTGTCACCACTTTTGATATTCATATCAACCTGAAGCAAAGTGTTTTTTAAATCATGTTTTAATCTTCTAAAATTCGCTTCATTTTCTATCTCTCTTTTTAGGATTTTGTTTTGTTCATCTATAACTTGATATTTAGACAGAATCAAGTTCTTTTCTTTGATTTTCCTGTGAAAAAAAACATAACAAAAATCCGAAAGAATCGCAACGAATATTAAAACAATACTTACTTTATAAGAATAATCTCCTAGTACCATGAGCATTACAAGGTTGCAAAGAAATACAATAGTAAGAATCAAATATTCAGTATTGTCCAAGTCAAAATTTTCGTAACTGCCATCTTTTATGAATTTTATGTACACATAAAACAATCCCAAAAAAGCTAAATACAAACTTATATAATAAAAAGAAAAATCTATGTCAAAAAAATCTTTGTATATGCTTGAACTAAAAAAGCTTAGTCCTACAACTTCATATAAAGTGAAATTACAAATAAAACTAATGACATAAAAAACTTTCTTGTAAGCTGTCCCATCAAAAAACATAAATGAAATAGCTAGATTTGCTACAGTTAAAAACGACAATTTAAGAAAAGTAGAATTTCCCATGAATTTATCCATAAGTATGATAATAAAAAAGCTGAAGAAAAGAATACTATTTTTCCTTATATTGATAAAATATTCATTGAAAAAAACATAAGAAATAGTCGTTTGCAAAAGCACAATAACTAAAAATGTAGTAAAAACTTTAATAGCTGCAATACTCATATTCCGACCTCTTTAGAAATAAATTTAGAATACAAATCAATGACACTTTTCTTTCTGTTTTTACTAATGGGTAATATTGATCCATCTATCATTATTACCTCATGAGCGTTTAAAATCTTGACTTTTTTTAAGTTTATAATGGTTCCGCTGTTTATCTTAACAAAAATTAAAGGATTGAGTTCTTTTTCTATATTCTTGATTTTCCCATAAAATACCTCGTCATCTAATTCATCGCTAGTTTTCACCCTTAATTTTCTTCCAGATTCAGAAAATATAGCTATGATAGACGAACTATCTACTTGAATGTGATCCTTTCCTTTTTTAAAAAATACATAACTATTGGAGTTATTTATGTATTCAATAGCATCATAAAAAGCTCTGGCAAACTTTTTCGTATCAATAGGCTTTAACAAATATCGAAAAGGTCTAACTTCAAAAGATTCCAAGGTATAAGTTTCGTAACTTGTAACATAAATTATCAAAACTTGTTCGGAAAGCTTTCTCAGTTCTCTAGCAGTTTGAATTCCATTAATTCCTGGCATTTCAACATCTATAAATAAAATAGATGGAAAATCTTTAACATCTATCAATCTAAGTAGTTCTTCACCACTTAAATAAGCATCTATATCAGGTTTAAAATTGTCTAATTTTTGAGATAAATCATATATCATATCTTCTATTAAATTTATATGTTTAAGATCATCGTCACAGATAGCTATATTCATTGTGCCTCCCAACATAAGTTTTTTATGTACTCAAATTACACTCTTGATTAATTGCTATTCTATTTTTATTATATAAAATTCAATTTTCAAATTCAATACAAACTTTGTTATTATAATCTCATTTTATTACATTGTTCAAGCAAAAGAGCGATTTGCGAGTTTTTGTAATTTTCTTCGTTCGTATCGGTGTCTATTTTTGTATGACCCTGTAAAGTGTAAATGTCCTGCGATTTTGTTGCAATGAAAAAAGCAGA
>NZ_JAGYZD010000335.1 GCF_018371055.1 Finegoldia magna
AAGCCTGCTTGATTTGACATCCCTCATGCTAGCCGTTGTGAATTTGCTGATAATTCCAGTGTTTACATACGTCGTGGTGAGTGCTGTGACGAACAATCAGCAGTTGATTAAATCTATAATTATGTACGCGGCGATTGGCCCAGCTTTTGTGATTTCGTCCGATTTTTATAAGAAAACAAAGATTAGAATTATAGAGCTTGGATTTTTGCTGTCGGTCGTTACGGTGTATATTTTGAATTATTTGTTCTTTTAAATAGCAGAACATATGTTGCTATGTTGTGTTTGAAGTTATATAATGATGTTAATAGGAGGTGTAGAGAATGAAAAAAGAATTTGAAGTTACGAAATATTTGATTTATTCATATGAAAGACAAACTGGCAATAGAATTCAAAGCGAATTAAAATTGCAGAAACTAATGTATTTTTCACAAAGAGAGTCTCTATGCTTGACTGGTCATCAATTATTTGATGAAGAATTTGAAGGATGGATACATGGACCGGTGTTGCCATCGTTGAGATATTGCCTAGAAAATTCGGAAGTATTTGATATCGAAGGCGGATTTTCTTTGACAGAAGAAGAAAAATACGTGATCGACAATACGATTGCTCAGTACGCTAAGTATGATGCGTGGTATTTGAGGGATTTGTCGCACGAAGAATATTGTTGGCAAAAAAGCAGGGAAGGATTAACTGACAAGCAACAAGGATTTAATAAAATAAAGCTTGATGATATAAGGGTGGATGCGAATAAGTTGAGACCTTACGATTCGGTTTTTGATATGTATGTAGACGAATTTGAAGATATTGAGGATTAAGTATGAATAATTCTAGTAAAGAATGGTCTATATACAAAGTAAGATTTCCGTATTACAATTCCAAGACTAACAGGATTGATTACAAATCCAGACCGTTTTTAATTATAAAGGAAGCTGACGATAAATTTCCTAAAGATTATAACGCACTTCCAGTTTCCAAGATAACAGACAGAAGTAGAAGACATGTGAAATATGATGTGGCAATCAATAAAAATGATTATCCTAATCTGAATCTAACTCAACCGATTAGTTTCATTAGAATTCACAAAATGCAAACTGTCAATGAAAAGGACTTGTATGCTGCGATTGTAACGGATATTGAAGCAGAATATCCCACTCTAGTTGCAAATATCAAATTGTTAATAGAAGAATATTATACAAATTTTAAATAGGCGAATCAATTCGTCTATTTTTTTGCGTAAAAAAAGAGGACATTGTCCTCTTCTAATTTATTTCAATGTTATTCCAATGGTCTGTAATCTTCTGCCAATGCATCTCTCAAATAAACG
>NZ_JAGYZD010000336.1 GCF_018371055.1 Finegoldia magna
GCTCTTCCAATTCCCAAATCAATTCTTTCGGGATACAATGTTTCAAGTGTTCCGTATCTTTCGGCAACTTGAAATGGTGTGTGGTTAGGAAGCATTACGCCGCCTGCTCCGACTTTTATTCTTTGTGTATTTTCCAAAATATATCCGATAATCAAATCTGTTGCTGAGCATGAGATTGATTTGGAATTGTGGTGTTCTGCGACCCAATATCTTTCGAATTTTTGTCCGTCAGCCCATTTTGCAAGCTCCAATCCACGATTGACGGATTGTTGAGTAGTTTCATCTATAAATCTCGGTATTAAATTCAATATTGATATTTTCATGTTTTATCTCCTTTCTCATAATATGAATTTATTATATAACTAAGCGAATGTCAAATGATTTTGCGCAATACTAATGTGATAGTAAAATATTGAAGAAAATTTGAACAAATGATATAATTAATTCAACAAAAAATTGTTTTAAGTTTACCTGATTTGGATAAATATATTATAACGATAATGATAAAGGAAGTATGTTATGGATATTAAAAAATACAGGGTAAAACCTAATAAAAAAGTTGATTTGGAAAAATTTAGCACAAGGAAAGACGATTCTTATTCAAAAAAAGAAGTGAAGGAAGAAATTCTTCCACAAAATTTGAAAAAAATGTTTGAATTTCAGGAAAAATTATACGCTGAAAACAAGAGGGGAATTCTCGTTGTTCTTCAAGCGATGGATGCTGCGGGTAAGGATAGTTTGGTAAAAAAAGTATTCACAGCGCTTAATCCTGCAGGCTGCAAGGTTACAAGCTTTAAGCAACCTTCAACAGAAGAATTGGATCACGATTATTTGTGGAGAATTACAAAGGCAACTCCTTCTTATGGAGAGGTTGGGATTTTCAACAGATCTCACTACGAAGATGTATTGGTAACAAGAGTTCACAATTTGGTTAACAAGAAAAACGACGATGATTTTTGGGAAAAAAGATTCGAAGATATCAATGCGTTCGAAAAATATTTGGATAATAATGGTATCAAGGTTGTGAAGTTTTTCTTGCATGTGTCCAAAGATGAACAAAAAGAAAGACTTTTGGATAGGATTAACTTGGATGAAAAACATTGGAAGTTTGCAGCTAGTGACATTTTGGAAAGAGAAAACTGGGACGATTATCACAAGGCTTATGAAGATATGTTGGAGCATACTTCAACTGATTATGCACCTTGGTATGTAGTTCCTGCGGACAACAAATGGTTCACTAGACTTTTAGTGAGTGAGATTATGCTGGATTTGTTCGAGCAATTGGACCCACACGTCCCTGAACTTTCCAAGGAAGAAGAATC
>NZ_JAGYZD010000054.1 GCF_018371055.1 Finegoldia magna
ATTCTAAGCTTGTGAACCTAAAATTGTGAACTCGTGCTACGCACTCAAACAGCACAATTTTTTAACGGTTCCCTTCGCTTGAATTTATGATTATTTTCTCCGTATGATATTCTTAGCTTCGATCGTTTGCTTTAGGGTTTCGCGAATTTTTGGGATTGCAGGACAAGGACTGAGAATTGCTGGGAAAAGTCGCTAGAAAAAATTTGCATGGCACACATAGGATAGGAAGTAAAAATATAAAACAAAATAGAAAAAGTATAAAATTAATAAAAATTGAGATAGCCCTCTTGGAAAAACTTACGGGGGAGAAATGGACACAAAAAAATAAGAGTCATTTTCCATCTTCTGAAACAACTCTTATTTTCCGAGCAAACTGCACTTAAACTGAAATTTTGGTTCGATCATTTCCTTATCCACTCCTTAATAGTAATCTATCAGATAAACTTGCTTTTCAAGATATAACGAATCAATCTTTAAATCTTTAATTAACTAAAGTTTTCGATACTTAGGATAAAATTTTAAATTTAAATGTTTTAAGTTTAAATGTTTAAAGGTTCTAGTTTTATTTGTCTTCAAATAAAACGGGTAGTATTCCTGCGATTTTTGTTTATATATCCTTTTCATCGGAATCAATAAACTAAAGTAACAGTTGTGCTCTACAATTTAGATATCTTTTATTGTAGTATATATATACCCACTGAAAAATGTTTTAAACACTTTTTTGAAGTTTTTTTGAAAAAAATTAAAAAAAATTTGAAAAAAATTGATTTTGTTTGAAATTTCTTGAAATGAGGTATAATAAAAAAAACACATGATTTAAAATCATGCGCCATATAAGAAAGGAGTAAGGGGAGTCAACTCTGGAAAATTTTGAAGGCATGAGAGTTTTCCCCTCTAACTTGTTAACTAATTTAGATGTGAAGTAATTGTTTGATGATGAACCAAAATATTGGAATAAATATTGCTGGAATGTAATCCATGATTTTGAATTTTTTGATTTCTAGCATATCTATACCAAGTAGGACTATCAACAATGATCCTACTACTGAAATGTTATCAATTACTTCTGGTACTAAGACTTTGCTTAGTGATGTTGATAATAAGAATATTAGTGTGTTCATCACAAGTCCTACAACTCCGGACAGTGCTACTGTGAATCCGTATGTTGCTGAGAACAAAAATGTTGTTATACTGTCTAATATTATTTTAAATTGCATTATGTCGGCGGATCCACTTAATCCTAAATTCAATGGAGCAAGGATTGCCAATGATCCGATATTTTGTAGCATTATTAATGCAATGGCGCCTTTCATGGACGAGCCAGATGAGTCTGGAACTTTGTTTTGTAAATACTCTACAAGGTTGGCTAATTTCTTGTCCAAATCAAGACTGTTACCTATTATAGCACCGATAACTAAGGAAATCAACATAAAAATAAAATTATTTGTTTTGATACTTCCTTGGATTCCCATTATTAATATACAAACGGCGACAACGTCCATTATACTTTTTATTAGTTTTTTTGGAAGGAAAGATTTTAAGATTCTTCCCAAAAAGGCTGCAACTGCAACCGCTACAACATTTATTAATATGTAAAACATCATAATCCTCCACTAAATATAATAATATATTTTATTCAATTTGTAAAGTAATAATTTTAATAATTAACAATGTAATATTTGAAATTGGTAAAAATATGTAAATATAATATCACAATGAAATAATCTGCATAAAAGCTACATATTAAATGAGTAAAAATATATCAATAATTTGTAAAATTTAGGGGTTCGATATGAACGAAAAAATCGAATTAATCAAAAATAAAGAGATAAATTTCCTCAAAGAACTTGATAATTCTGTCATTAGATTCAAGCACAGTCTTCCTCATCACAATGACAGTTTGTTGAATAGGGTTCTTGTGGAAAAATTCATCGCTCAGTCTAAGATTGATTTTTATGAGGAGTATAAGAGCGTGTCTTCTCAATATAATTACATATACACTAAGAATAAACTTGTAGAAGAAAGATGTGATGAGATTATTCAGATTTTCCAAGATATGGAAAACGATATGAGTTTTTTGGATGAGGCTATCAAAAATTCTGGAGATATCGAAAGAGGGTTTAATTTTAGGTTTTATTTGAATAAAATTATCGAAAGTTATAAATTTTCACGCGATAATTCAAAAGACACGAATAAGAAAAGCAAAAGAGCTCATCTGAAATCGAAGGATAAAAGGGAGTTCATTATCAGTGAATATTCCAAGGATAGCGTGTATTTGTACAGCGTGAAGAGAAGTTTGAACCAAGTGTACAAGAAGAGAATAAATACTGAGGTTAACAAGCTTAGGCGTGATTTATACGATTTGAGAAAAAATATGAAAGTCGATCCAAAAGATTACGACACAAAATTCAGGGCTTTGTATTTAATTCCTGGTGTGGGGCAACTTCAGTTCAATCAACTTTACAAGTTTTTGATTATGATTGCGATATTTTTGGTGAGTGTGTTCATTCTTATTGGAGATACACATATCGATAAATTGGATGAGTTTATGATTGGTATATTGGTGATTTTGGAGATTATCAATATAGTAAATTACAAAAAAATCGTCAGGGATATTAATAAAGGAATTCGTCCAAATAATTTCAGAGAGTCGTTTATAAACATTAGATTAAAAGTTAAAGGATTTTTCATAAATAACATTAAACTTATTTACTGGATTTTGTGTGCGATTGTCGCTGCTTTTAATATTTTCATAGTGGTGGCAACTATTTTGGGAGAGGATTTGACTTTTGTTCTGAAAAATTACGACAGATTTTACGTTCAATTTGATTTGAAGATTGTGTGTGCGTGTGCTCTGCTTAGCGTGATGGTGTTTTCGATTGCAGAGATTGTGTCGTTGATTGTGTGGAGGATTTTCTCAAGAGTTGACAAGGAATTGAATCTTTTTATGTGCATATTGTCAATTGCATCTCTTTTTGTATTGCTGATGTTTCCAAATGATTATGTGTTTGCGAAGTTATTTGGAATTTTCGACCAATACGTACTTCACGACCAAAGTTTGATGTTAATTTTCAGGTTGACTTTTTGGTTACTTACAGGTGCAGTCACAGCTTACAATGTGTATTCAATGCAGAAGATTGGGTTTTTCTCTAACAATATCAATTATTTGATGCACAACGATGATATGAATAATTTCGACTACTACAGATGGGTTGTTTTCCCGATTTATTCTAATAAGGTAAATTTGATTACGATTTTGTTGAATTTCATGGCGTTTTATGTGATGTTTTGTTTCACTGGTGTGTATTTTTCTCACATGGTAGATATTTACAATGAGGGCGCTATGGATATTCTCATATTTTTTGTAAGAAAGCTTAACAGCAATTATTATTACTTGATAGGTTTTATAATAGTGGCGATATTTTCGGTTGTTAATTTGTGTTGGGATATTATAACTAAGATCAGGGTTAGAAGGTAATTATGGATATTGTATTTGAAAATTATAGTACGAATTATTTTGAAAATTTGACAGGGAAAATCACTCACAATTGTCAGGTTTTTTCAAACAAAATAACTTTGGATAAGTTCATAGCTGTATTAATGAATGTAAAATACGCAAATGGCAAGATGTTAATAGATGGAAAGATTTCAAACAATGTGATATCCAAGTACCGTGGATTTTATGTTGTTGATGAGTTTATGTTGTATCCTCATTTGAATGTGTATGATAATTTGTCGTTGGTGTTGCGTTCAATGAAGATGTCTCCTGTGACAATTTACAGGAGAATTGAGAGTTTGAATGAAAGTCTGAATGTGGATTTGGATAATAAGTTAAAAGAATGTGATGATGATACTATCATCAAACTTTTTTATGCGAAGGTTGTGTTGGCGCAGAGTCAGTTTGTGATTATAAAAAATTACAATAATTACACAAAAATTTTTGCTAAGAAAAACATAAAAAAGCTAACTCAAATGTTTGATGAAAAAAATATCCACTACATTATTTTGTGCGACAAGAAGAAAAAATTAGCCGATGATTTGCCGATTTTGAAGCTGGGTAAGAGTAGTATTTCTGTTGTAAAATGATTTGAACATTTTAATAAAATTATATATTTTTAGCTTTTTGAAAAATTTTTATTCTATATTTTCAGTGTTATTTCCGATCGATTTGTGGTAATATTTAATAGGAATAAATACTATAAATTGTAGTTGGGTTTTTATAATCCACTATATACACGATAAAAGGGAGTAATAATGGAAATAAAAAAAAGAGATGGCAATATTGTCGATTTTGATAGGTCGAAGATAAAATTAGCCATGAAAAAAGCTTATGCTTCTGTGGGAATTTACGCAGAGGAAAATGAACTGGAAGCTATGGCACAAGAAATTGAAAACACTATTGTGAACAAGTATCCGAAAAATCATGTGGTTACTGTGGAAGAAATCCAAGACTTGGTGGAATTGATTTTGATTGATCACGGTCAATACAAGGTTGTAAAATCTTTTATTTTGTATCGTGCAAAACATACCACAGACAGAAAAGTTATCGAAGAGTTCGAAAGATTTATCACAGATGAAGATGTCATCGAAATCATTAGATATATTCAAGAACACTATGATTCTACTAGGTATTCGATTGAGAATTTGTATTTGAAGTTCGAATCATTTGTTAAGCCTAATCTGTCACAATACGATATGGTGAATTTATTGTCGAAAGCTTCTGGGGAACTTGTTAGTAAGGAAGCTCCAAATTGGGAATATATTGCATCTTTGTTTATGAATTATAATTTGAAACAAAATATTAAGAAGTTAGAAGTTCAATACGATCTCCAAGATTTTAAATCAAAGATTAAGTTTTTGGATGAGAGAGGATTGTATGGTTCATACATCAGAGAAGTGTATACTGATGATGATATTGACGAATTGGAAAAATACATTGATGACGATAGGGATAAGTTATTCACATTCAGTGCTTTGGATTTGATTATAAAAAGATATTTGATTAAAACTCATGACAACAGAGTGATGGAATCTGCACAAGAAATGTTCATGGGGATTGCGATGCATTTGGCACTTAAAGAAAAGGATAGAATTCATTGGGCAAAGAAGATCTACGATAATTTGTCCACATTGAAAGTGACTGTGGCAACTCCTACAATGAGTAACGCCAGAAAACCATTCAATCAATTGTCAAGCTGCTTTATAGACACTGTTCCTGATACTTTGGAAGGAATTTATCGTTCTATAAATAATTTCTCGCAAGTTTCTAAGCATGGCGGTGGAATGGGATTGTATTTCGGAAAAGTTCGTGCAAATGGATCCGACATTCGTGGCTTCCAAGGTGTTGCAGGTGGAGTTATCAGATGGATTAAACTTGCAAATGATACTGCTGTTGCAGTGGATCAATTGGGAGTACGCCAAGGTTCTGTAGCTGTGTACTTGGATGTATGGCACAAGGATATATTGGAATTTTTGCAACTTAGAACAAACAACGGCGATGACAGAATGAAAGCACACGATGTGTTCCCTTCTGTTTGCTATCCTGATTTGTTCTGGAAGATGGTTCGTGACGATATCGACGGAACTTGGTATATGTTCGACCCACACGAAATCTCTGTGAAAAAAGGATATAACTTGGAAGATTATTATGGAGACGAATGGGAAAAAAGATACAACGAATGTGTGCTTGACGAAAGTATTTCCAGACGTAGCATAAAAGTAAAAGATTTGGTAAGACTTATTATAAAATCATGGACAGAAACAGGAACTCCATTCACATTCAACCGAGATACTGTAAATAGAATGAATCCAAATAAACACAAGGGAATGATTTATTCTTCTAATTTGTGTACAGAAATTATGCAAAATATGAGCGAAATTCATTCTATTAGTGAAACTATAGAAACAGAAGACGGTGACGATATTATCGTTACAAAAACAAAACCAGGAGATTTTGTTGTGTGCAACTTGGCTTCTCTTGTTTTGGGAAATATTGATGTGAACAACGACGAAGAATTAGAAGAAGTTGTGGAAACAGCGGTTAGAGGACTTGATAATGTTATTGATTTGAACTTCTATCCATTGGAATACGCAAAGTACACTAACAAAAAATACCGTCCAATCGGACTTGGAACAAGTGGATATCATCACTGTTTAGTAAAAAACAATATTATGTATTCGGATGTTGAAAAACATTTGGAATTTGCAGATAAATTGTACGAAAAAATCAATTACTACGCTATTAAAGCAAGTAATAAAATCGCCAAGGAAAAAGGATCCTACGAATATTTTGAAGGCTCTGATTGGGAAAATGGTGAATATTTCAAATTAAGAGATTACAATTCTGAAAAATGGAACGAATTATACCATAATATTAAGAAAAACGGAATGAGAAATGGATACTTGATGGCAGTGGCACCAACTGGTTCAACTTCTATAATCGCAGGAACTACTGCGGCAGTAGATCCAGTTATGAGTAGATATTTCCTTGAAGAAAAGAAGGGTACAATTGTCCCACGTGTTGCACCAGGACTTAGTCCACAAACATTCTGGTTGTACGAAAATGCACACGAATTGGATCAAAATATAACTGTAGATGCGACAAGTATCAGACAACGCCACATCGACCAAGGACAATCGGTCAACATTTACATCACGACTGATTACACGATGAGAACAATATTGAACATATACATCAGAGCTTGGGAAAAAGGAATCAAATCCATCTATTATGTTAGAAGTAAATCATTAGAAGTGGAGGACTGCGATAGCTGCAGTGCATAATTTTTATGAAAAAATTATTATCAGTGATGTTGAGCTTGGCTCTTATACTTGGAGTTACAGGTTGTAACAAAAAACAAGAAAAAGTGGAAGAAAAACCACAGGTTGAGCAAGTTCAACCAAAAGACGATTTGAATGGCAAAAAACCAAGTGAGATTGATTCGTCGATAAATTACGACGAATACGTGGATACAAAGGACAAATTAATCAAGGTTATCAAAAAATTGCACGAAACACGCGGCAAACAAGAGCTTGTGTTCTTGGGAAATGACAAATCACAAGTTGAAAATTTCATGAGTGAATACGACAAGAATGATAAAAAAACTGCCGAAGATAATTTGGTAGTTGGCGATATGAAATTTGTGAAGGATTCTTCAATTGGTAAGCCTATTTTTTCCATGAAATTAAAATCGGTGTTGAACGAAGATTTTAGAGATGAGCCTTATAGCTTGGAATTCACTTACAAATACATCGACAAACTAAACGAATTGTCAGAAAAAGTAAAAGGCAAGGATGATTTTGAAACGGTGAAAAATTTGGCGAAAGTTTTGATTGACGATTACAGATACGATCCTCAACTTTCCTCGACATTTGGTTGTGATTTGTTGTTCAACAAAGAGGGAACTTGCAATTCTTTCAGCGAACTTGCCAATGATGTGCTAAATAATTGTGGAATTTATTCTGAAATTTGGTGGGTAGATTCATTGCCTGACGATGAATTAGACAAAAATTCCAATCCATATCGTAACCATTCAATCGACAGAGCAAGATTAAATGGCAAGATGTATTTCTTGGATTTTACTCACTCTACGATTTCACACAAGAACGCAAAAGACTACGGATTTGAAAACAGACCGAAACTTATAATGGAGAAATTACCAGAAGTAGAACGAGGAAAAAACCAACTATACACTGGATATTCAAAAGTTCGTGAACCTATTTTAGTTAACAAGGGATTTTGCGATGGACACTACAGCATAGACAACCCTTACGCAAAGTATTCTGACCTAGGATTGGGTTGGACAACTTACGATAAATTATTGGATAATTTGCGCAAAAATCCGTACTTTAAGTAGTGTAAAATAAATCTTGAAAAAAGTTTTTGAAAATTTTTTCAAAAAAAGCTTGACAAATATTTTTGGAGCGTGTATTATATATCCATAAGCTAAATGAATAAACATTAACGTTGATAAGAAGAGTATGCAACGAATGCTTTTACAGAGAGTCTCAGTTTGGTGGAATGAGATAAAGAATAGTTGTTGAAAATGGTCTTGGAGTTAGAAAAGTCGAATAGCATTTGCGTTTAAACTTTTCCGGTTGCATCCGATATCTTATGCTAGGTATGAATACGTACTGAACAATGAGAAAATGCATATTTGTATATTTGCATATATGTATTTAAAAATAAGGTGGTAACGCGGATATATTCGCCCTTATGTGATGAATGTCACATAAGGGCTTTTTTTATTATAAAAATGAGGTGAGATTATGATTGAAGTATTAAATTTGAAGAAAACTTTTAATACAAGTGAGAAAGAATTTAATGCAGTTGATGATGTAAGTTTCAAAGTAAATAAGGGTGAAATTTACGGAATAATTGGTTTGTCAGGAGCTGGCAAATCAACACTTGTAAGACTTCTAAACAGATTAGAAGAGCCCACAAGCGGCAAAGTTGTGATCGATGATGTTGACATAACATCATTGAAGCAAAAAGAATTATTGGAAGCAAGAAAAGAAATCAGCATGATTTTCCAACATTTTAATTTATTTAATCAAAAAAATGTCTACGAAAACATTGCTTATCCATTGAAGCTTCAAAACATTCCAAAAAATGAAATAGAAAAAAGAGTTAATGAATTATTGGATTTCATTGGACTCAGAGATAGAGCAAAAAGCTATCCTAGCCAATTATCCGGTGGACAAAAACAAAGAGTTGCGATTGCAAGGGCATTATCCACTAATCCTAAGGTGATTTTGTCAGATGAATCTACAAGCGCACTTGACCCACAAAACACACAACAAGTTTTGGAAATATTGAGAAAATCAGTAGACAAATACAAAACGACGATAATAATGATAACTCATCAAATGGAAGTTGCAAAAGATGTTTGTGACAGGATTGCAGTGATGGAAAATGGAAAAATCATCGAAGAAAATTCTGTAGAAGAATTATTCAAAAAT
>NZ_JAGYZD010000055.1 GCF_018371055.1 Finegoldia magna
ATGTTGGTCTCTAACTGCCATGTAGTCTTTGAATTCTACTAAATCATAGTGTTTTGAACCTGATGCAGAGTTTGCAGTTAAATATAATTGTCCTTTTGGGTTTACATATTTTGATGGAACTTTACCTTCTTCTTTTGATTTGTCAGTAAAGTTTCTTTCGCTTTCAATAGCTACTCCGCCATTCATCATTCTACTTCTTGTGTAAACGTGGTCGTGACCAGATACTATTAAATCAATACCGTATTGTTTCATCAATGCTGGATATTCCGCTCTTCTCTTGATGATATCGTCGTCATTCGCATGAGTCGCTGCAGAATAAATAGCGTGGTGGAAACCAACTACTTTCCATTTGATGTTTTGATTTTTTGTCATTTCAATTGCTTTTTCAATTGTAGCTTTGTGTTCAGCAGTATTCATGTTGTTAGAATTTAATTGAATGAATAACGTATTATTGTACACGAAATAATAGTTGGAACCTGCTTCTGTTTTTCCTTCAGCTTGAAGGTTAGGAAGTGCAAAGTGTTGTGAATAAGAATTTGCTTGTGAATCGTGGTTACCAATTAACGTTGCAAATGTAATTCCTTTTGCGTTTTCTCTTTCAATATATCCACTGTATTCTAATTCTGATTTAGATGTATATTCGTTGACTTGGTCTCCCAAACTGTACAAGAAACTCATTTGTGGAACTTGTTTTTTGATAGTTCCCAATGCTTTTTCCCATTTGTCTCTGTCTGCGTAGAATTTACCGGCACCAATTTGAGGGTCCCCTGCTAATACAAATGTAAAGCCTCCTTTTGGTTGAGTTGTAAATTCGAATACTTGAGATTTTTTGCCATTACCATTGTAAACTCTGTACATGTATTTAGTGTTTGGTTTCAAGTTTTTGATATTTACTTGAGAGTTTGACATATCTTTAAGTTCATACAAATCTTTTAAAGCTTGATCTTTTTTATCTTTTTCGATTTTTACTTTTGCGTTTGATTTGTCATTGATATCAAATGTTGTGTTCTTGTCAGAAGTTACAGCTTTGATTTTCGTTGCATTTGAAAAATCTTTTTGATCATTTGCTTCTACTATTTCCAAATAACCTTGTTCTTTGCTCTTGCTGTACCAAGTGAAGTTTCTTTCACTTTGGTCTTTACCTATAGTCAAGATTGGAAATCTTATTTGAGATTCTTCTTGAGTTTGTGTTGCTGTTGTGCTAACATCATTTTTTACATTAGTTTCAGCAAATGTAGTTGTGTATGTAGCTGTTGTAGCTATAGAAAATACCATACCCAGTGCTAATAACGCTTTTGCCGTTTTGTTCATTAATTTTCCCCCTTAAGATTATATATAATTGATGAGAATAATGATGTCACTGGCACCATTATAATCACAACGACCGTACCTATCAGCCCTTTTGTGATTTCTACTGAAAAGAAATCAGAATTTACAAGCTGATTAAAACTTACTCCATGCGATATCAAAACCATAATCGTCACTAGAGAAGACCCTATAAATGCAAACACCAAAGTGTTTACCATTGTTCCAATAATATCTTTACCTATATTCATTCCGCTTTGAAAAAGCTTCCTGCTATCCAAATCTGTATTTAATGATTTAATTTCTTTCAAAGAAGATGAAATCGACACACTAACATCCATTGAAGCACCAAGAGATGCTATGGAAACTGCAGAGAATAATAAGTTCTCAATCCTAAGTCCCCATGTTTTTCCTACCAAAATCAAAGTTTCTACATTTTCCATATTGTGTCCAGAAACATACAAAACTTTTCCAATGATTTTGACCATAATTGCCGCTATCAAAAATGAAGTTCCTATCGATATCATATTTACCAAAGTCATTTTACTGTATCCATACAACACCACTAGAGAATAGACTGCACACAAAATTACCGTTATAATCGTAACCAAAATATTATTGTATCCATTCATCAAAAGCGCCACATCAAAAAATAAAATTATATAAATACTTACAAATAAAGCTATCGCACTTTTGAAGCCTTTTATCCCAGCAATCACAGCCAAAAATATTACAAATAATGCTATAATCACAAAAATTCTTATACTTCTATCGTAGTTGTACACGGAATAGTAATAATCATCAGTTGAACCTGAATTTTGATTTTGAATTAGAATAACATTACTTCCTTTGTGAACTTTAATGCTGTGTGTGTTCACAAGTTCGTTATCCAACTCCACAACTTTTCCAGTTTTTAAAATCTTAGCTTTAATCTTCTGAACGCCGACAGGTTTAGAATTGTCCGGATAATCTAGCGATTCATCCACAACTTCCACAACCTTCGCCCTCAGATATTCCACACCCTTGTAACTAATCAAGCTTTCATTTACATCTAGCTTTCTATTCAAAAAGAAAATTCCAATCAATAGCAAGATTAAAATTACATTAACAATTTTCTTCAATATTTCATCACCAAATACATTGTACGATTAAAATATTAAATTTATGTTTTTCAAAGTTAATAAAATGTAAAAATTTGTTAAAAAAACATTAAAAAAAGCATATCATTTGATATGCTTATAAAAACTATTCTCATTGTATATTTTCGATGCAATAAAAGAAGTCACTGGAACCATTATAATCACAACGCTTATTCCAATTAACGCTTTCGTAATTTCCACCGCAAAAAAATCAGAACTCACAACTCTATTAAAAGTATTTGTTCCGTGCAATATAAAAATCATTATGCTCACAAGTGATGATCCAATAAATGCAAATACTAATGTGTTGACCATTGTTCCAATAATATCTCGACCAATACTCATCCCACTTTTAAATAATTTTTTACTCGATACATCTTTATTTAACGACTGAATTTCTCTTAATGCAGAAGCTATCGATACACTTACATCCATTGACGCTCCCAAAGCTGAAATAGCAACAGTGGAAAACAGTAAATTTTCGATATTTAATTTCCATACCTTTCCTATCACAAGTATCAATTCCCCGACATTTTCCAGATTATACCCCGAAATATTAAGTCCGATACTCATTAGCTTAACCAAAATACTCACAAATACAAATGATACCGAAACAGAAATCATATTGATTAAACTCATTTTAGAATAACCATATAAAATCAAAGTGGAATATATTGTGCACAAAATCACAGTTAAAATTGTAATCACAATATTATTAAATCCATTCATGATAAGCGAAATATCAAAAAACAAAATTATGTATATACTAATCACAAGAGCAATCGTGCTTTTTATTCCTCTACTTCCTGCAACAAGTGCTATGAAAATTATAAATATCCCTATCCATAAGATTGTACTAAAACTTCTATCGTAATTATACATCCTGTAAAAAGTTTCAGAATTGTGATGAGGATTTCTACTTTTCGCCAGAATCACCTTGTCGTTCTTTTTTACTAAAACACTATGCGATGCTTCTAGTTTGTTCTCCACATCCACAATTTCTCCAGTTTTTCTAATTTTCGCTTTGATGTTTTGTATTCCTACAGGTTTTGAATTATAAGGATAATCCAGCGTTTCATCTACAATATCTACTACAGTAGCTTTTACATAATCAAGTTCAATTCCATCATAGCTTACCAAATGGTCATTATTTCCCCATTTTAAATTTATTATAAAAATCAGGGCCAAAATCAATCCCAAAAATATATTACAAATTTTTTTCAATTATTCACCAACTCCATCTATATATAATACTATAATTTTTTTAGTTTGATAATTGGTTTTAATAAAAAAGTTCCTCGGCAATCGCCAAAGAACTTTTTCAAAAATTATTCAATTAATATTTTGCTCTTGAAGAATATTCAGTGTGAAGCAAATGATGTGCTTTTTCTGAACCAGGAGCATCCAAATACTCATTGTAAATCTTTTTGATAGATTTATTTTCGTATGATCTTCTGATTGGTTTGTCCCTGTCTTCTTTATGAATAGCATTCATTCTCTTTTCTAATTTCGAAACATTCCCTCTAAGAAGTGGTTGTCCAGCTCCACCGATACATCCACCAGGGCACGCCATGATTTCTATAATATCGTAGTGAGCTTTTCCATCTCTGATGCTTTCCAAAAGCCTTCTAGCATTTGCGAGTCCACTTGCAACAGCAACTTTAACTTCTTTTCCTAAAATTTCTATTCTGGATTCTTTGATGCCTCTCATTTCTTTAAGTTCTTCGAACTCTAATTGTTTAAGGTCATCACCAGTTAACATATTGTAAGCAGTTCTTACAGCAGCTTCTAATACAACACCACTTGATCCGAAAATCAATAAAATATTAGACAGAATCACATATTAAAAACGAGCTAAATTTGAATCAGCTCGTTTTTATTTTACATGCATTGTTTTGTTGCAATATTTTTGTACTTTTTTATCGTGGCTAATAATGAACACGATTTTATTGTCGATATCTTTAATAAAATTCGAGAAGAAATCTTCCTGTGATTCTGAATCCAAGTTGCTAGTTATTTCGTCAAAAATATAAACATCAGCATCTCTCATAAGACTTCTAACGATGGATACTCTTTGTTTTTCTCCTCCAGACAAGTTTTCTCCATTTGCCAAAATTTCCGAATCCAGGTTTTTATTCTTCAATACAGGCTTCAAAACATCCATTGACAATATTTTTTCATCGATAGATTTGTCTTTGACTGTATCCACCAAAATATTTTCCCTCAGACTTGCAGGAATGATAAGTGGATTTTGTGGAACGTATGCGACTTTTTCTCTTAATTCATCCAAAGATAATGAATTGACTGACTTTTCGTTAATAGATATTCCATCAACATCTCTAATATTCAACAACGAGCGTAGAAGTGTACTTTTACCAGCGCCACTTTTTGCGTCTATGTATACGATATCTGAAGGATAAAATTCTTCATTAATTTCAAATTTGAACTCAGTATTCAAAATATTCACAACTGGATTTTCAAATTTAACTTTGCTTATTGTATTTTCAATTGCAACGCCATTTTTGTTTTCCAAATTATCTAAAATATTTTCCTTATAAAATCCAGAATCCACCTTCAAATTCGTTAAGTCGATATTTACTCCATTTAATGAATACAATGAGTCGAAGAATACATTGATTACCAAAGTAAACACCACAATTGAGTATAACTTAGCATTTCCAATCGTAACATTATAACTTATCCATATCAACAAAGCGTTTTGCACAAGCTCGTTAAACATTCTAATACTACTACTTGCTGCACCTGCGAATTGATTAACGCTTTTGTGTGCTTCAAAAATTTCCACGATTTTCTTGTTGATAAGATTATCAAAACCATCAAACTTGGAGTATTGTTTCAAAAAATCTGGATTACTGTAAATATTATTAAAATCTTGGTAGTTTTTGGAAGTAATTGCAGATAGTGATACGCATTTTTCAGATAGTTTTTTATTGATTAATTTAAATCCGAAAAATGTAAATGGTATTATCGCTAATAAAATCAAACCATAATAAATATTTTGAATAGAAACAAAAATCAAAGCTCCAATAATTATCAAAATCGAACTAACCATTGTGTTTACATCGTCAATCAAAAAACTGTAAATAGAATTAGTCAACTTAGAAATCTTCGTAATCAGTGAATTGTTTCCCAAATTAATCATAGTGTCGTATTTCACATGAAATAAATCCTGCATAAAATTATCTAAGTTTTCTGAATTCACATTCACCGCTACTTTTTCTTTTAACAAAATCAGCCCTATTTGAATAAAATAATTTAACACCATTATCCCAAACAATAAGTACAAATCACTTCTTTGAATGTTGGTAATATCTCTGAAGATCTTGTTACTTAAAAACGGTACGGACAGCGTCGCCACAACCATAATTAAACTCATAATCAAAGATACTGCCATAAACTTGATGTTCTTTTTAAGAATTACTTTTATCATAATTCCCTCTCTCCTTCAATTTTATAATTCTTACCCAAAGCTACAATCAATTCTATTAATTAGAAAACGCTTTACTATTATTATACTCTTCAAAAACAAATAAACAATAGTTATAAGCTTCTCGTTATATTTTCGGCATTTTTTACTCAAATTTTATCGAAATTTAAAAAGATTAACTTAAATCTCATAAAATGATATAATTAGAATAATATTAGGAGGAAATATGAAATTTATTAGCACTAGGGATAATTCAATAACTATCGATTCTCAAGAAGTAATCTTCAATTGTATAAATGATGATATTTACGTTCCTTTGAATTTAGATAATTTGTACGATATTGATGTGCTTAGAGATATGACATATAACGAACTTGCTATATATATTTTGAAGCATTTTTTAACTGATATTGACGAAGATTCAATATCAAGCATTGTAAATAACGCTTACGATGGAGATGAGCCTAATGTTTTTTTGAGAAAAACAAATGATAGATGTTACGTTGAACTTTTCAACAACAAAAGTCTGTCTTATAGGGACTTGTCATTGAGTATTATCTCTAAATTTATAGATATTAATTTGAATAATAATGAAGATGTGAAAAACTTATATCTGTTCACAGCTTCCACTGATATCTCTGTGTCTACGATTGAGAATTTCAAAAAGATGAACACAAAAGTTTTCGTGTTTTACCCAAATAATATCTCAGATATCGAAAAATCAAAATTATTATCCACACTTTCCGATAATGTCTGTGCAATTGGCGTAGATGGTGATTTTTATAAATGTAAAAAATTGGTGGATAGTTTGATAAATGATTCTGATATAAAAGATTTGATTGCACAAAAAGAATCGGTGATTTCTACGTGCAATTCTTTGAATATAATCAGAGTTCTCACTCAAGTTATTTATTATTTTTACAGTTATGTGACAATGGTAAAATACGGAGAGATAGAAGCTGGAAAAAGAATCAACGTAAGTATTCCTACGGAAAATTTCGGCAATATAATGGCTTGTTTCTATGCAAAAAGAATGGGACTTCCTATTAATAAAATAATTTGTGCAACAAAAAGTCCATTGTCTTTCAAAAAATTCTTGGATACGGGAGAATTTGTCTATGACGAAGTTTTCGGTGAAGAATCCACATCATTTGAAAGATTGGTCTTGGCGAATATTGAAAGATTGTTACATCATTTGATAAATAATCAAGATAGAATAAGAGAGATTTACACAGATTTTAGAGAAAAAAATAAATTCACTTTATATCCTGAAGAACTACAAAAATTGAGTTGTATTGAAACGTACAGCTTGACAAGTGATGAGGTTAGTCAGAAAATTTTGAGATTATTTTTGGAATGTCAGTATCCATTATCCCCTCAAACTGCAATGGCTTCTCTTGCTTACGACAAATATGTCATCGATTCTTATGATTACACGCCTTCAATAATTATGGCTACAACTTCTCCATATTCATCTACAGATAAGCTTTTGAAATCATTTGGATACAATGAAGATTTGGATATAAATATGGCATTGGAAAAACTAAACTCCTTTATAAAATCGCCTATTCCCGATAATTTACAAAACATCAAAAAAGTTGACACTACAATTTTCGATTCATCAGAAATCAAAAATATGATTTACAAAAAAATACAAGAAATGAATTAAGCGGCGTAACTTTACGCTGCTTTTGTTTTAAATACGCAATTAACGGATATATATTTATATGAGTAAATTTGAAATAAAACAAGGGGGCATTATGAACAATTTTACATTTTACAATCCAGTAAGAGTACATTTCGGTAAAGGTCAAGTTACAAATCTAGCCGATGAATTAAAGGATTACAATAAAATTTTAGTAACTTATGGTGGAGGAAGCATCAAGAAAAATGGCGTCTACGATGATGTTATGAAAAATTTGAAAGGCAAAGAAGTTTTCGAACTTTCTGGAATCACTCCAAACCCAAGAACTGACAAAGTTTATGAAGGAATCAAAATCTGCAAAGAAAATGACATTGATTTTATTCTAGCTGTCGGCGGCGGATCTACATTGGACTGCTCAAAAGCAATCGCAATGGGTGCAAAAACTGATGAAGATTTCTGGGATTATTTCTTCGAAGAAAAAAACAAACCAACAGACGCTATCAAACTGGGAACAGTAATTACAATGGCTGGAACTGGTAGTGAAATGGACGGTAGTTGTGTAATTTCCAATATAGAAAGAAAGAAAAAATACGGCTACGGGCACAGATTATTGTATCCAGTATTTTCAATAATCGACCCAACATACACATATTCACTTCCAAAATATCAATTAATCAGTGGAACTTGCGATATGTTCAGCCACATAATGGAAGAATATTTTTCAGAACCAGATTACGAAAACACAACAGATAATATATCAGAAAGCTTGATGAAAACTGTAATCGACAGTATCAGAGTAGCTCTCAAAAATCCTGAAGATTACCAAGCTAGAAGCAATCTAATGTGGGTAAGTACACTTGCAATCAACGGACTTACTGCCACTGGCAAAAGCTCAGATTGGCTAAGCCACAAATTGGAACACACATTATCCGCATATTTTGATGTAACTCACGGAATGGGACTTGCAGTAGTTTATCCAAATTATTTGAAATTTGTCTACAAAAATCATCTGGAAAAATTCAGAAGCTTTGCAATAAACGTGTGGAATATAGATCCAGAAGGAAAACCAGATGAAAAATTAGCACTAGAATCAATCGTTGCACTACAAAACTTCTTCAAAGAAATCGGAGCTCCAACTACACTTCGTGAACTTGACATTCTAAAAGACAAAATCAAAGAAATGGCTGAAAACACACCTGCATATAAAACAAGCTACTCTGATTTGTCAACATCAGACATCGAAACAATTTACAATAACGCATATTAAAACTAAAATCTGCCTTGAAACAGGCAGATTTTTTAGTGAGATAAAATTATTTCTTTATTGTAGTTTTTAATTATATTTTTATGGTCGACAAAAATAACTATTCCTTCAATTTCATCA
>NZ_JAGYZD010000337.1 GCF_018371055.1 Finegoldia magna
TCTTAATTATACATCATTATTCACTTACTTTTAAAAGACCTATCTTAATAGTCACTTTCTACCTGTTTTTAGCGTCACTTAATAAGCCTATAGGCTTATTTTCCTAAAAGCTAATTCTTTTATTCAGTTCTTGTATATTATTCAAGTGCTAATATTCTATTTCTAAATCTTTTGAAATTTTTCATTCCAAATGTTATTCTCTTTAATACTTTTATTTTATTGTTAATTCCTTCTACATATCCATTTGTAAATTCGTAATCAAAACTGTTTGATATTTGTTCTATCCAGTTCTTAAATGCTGTTAGACAGGACCTCCATTTAATGGATCCATCTTCTAACAGGTAAACTATCCAACCTTGTATGTTTCTTTGAGCTTTCTCTTTGTTTTCACTCTTCATAACTAGGTTGTAGAAGGTTTCTTTTGTTAGGTATGCTTTTCTTATTTCTTCGTTTCTTTCTAACATTATTGATACTTTTATCTTTTCGTCATCTTCAAGTTTTATCATTGGTTTTGTCAGAAGGGATTTACTTCTCATAAAGTGTATTCTTTCTTGTTTTTTCATCTTTTTTGATTCTGATATTCTTGTATTTTCAAATCCCCATGTTACTTGTCTTATGAAATGATATCTGTCTATTAGATGTTTTGCGTTTGGAAAGTGTTTTTTCTTTATATCTCTATATGGTCTATACATATCGCTTACGAAGATTTTTACTTTATCTTTTTCTTCTTTTGGTATTTGACTAAAGTATTTATCTAAGTAATCAAATTTTCTTGTTGGTAGTACGTCTAATATCTTTTTGTTTTGACTATCTGCTATTATCGTCTGGTATTTCTCTCCTCCTGAATCTCCTTTGAATTCGTCTATGTTTAGGACTTCTCCTAGTTTTAGTCTTTTTATTTCTACTGTATCTATTATGTTTAAGACTGTTTTGGGTGAAATGTAAAATTTTTTAGCTATATCTTTGATGGATATTTTGTTTTTAAATTCTTCTAATACTCTTCTTTTTAGTCTTTTTGTTATTTGGCAATGTTTTGATACGAATGGCTTGTCTTCTGTGAATCTTTTTCCACATTCTCTACACTTAAATCGTCTTATGTCTATTTTTAATATTACTTGTTTGTCTCTATATGATAAATCTCTTATGTTTTGTTGTCTATGGTCATGTATTTCTATCTTTTTTGATCCACAGCATAGACATGTTTTAGGTCTTTTCTTACATTTACCTGTTATTGTTATCTTATCTTCTGTTTCTTCTACTTTTTCTAATTTAATACCTTTAATTCCCACAAGCTTTGTGATATTATT
>NZ_JAGYZD010000338.1 GCF_018371055.1 Finegoldia magna
GGGGGTTCAAATCCTCTCACCCCGACCATAATCACAAATTATATTTGTGATTTTTTTGTTTCCTTTTGTTATTGATATTATGAAAAAATACATCTGTTTTATACAGATGTATTTTTTTGCTCATTTTTAAGCAAAATAAAAAACGTAGGACAAATTCTCATTCATCCTACGCTCTTCTCTACATATTTTTAATCAATACAACTACACTGTGTGCAGCCTTCTTTGTTTTTGTTTCTAAATCATTGTAAAATTCATCATCCGCATCGTCATCTGCAAAGTCGGACAAACTTCTTATAACCAAAAACTTCACATCGTTAAGATAACACGTATGAGCAATGGAGCAGCCTTCCATTTCCGTTCCCAACGCGTGATATTTTTCAAATAATTCTTCTTGCTTTTCAGTCGTTGAGATAAATTGATCTCCAGTTACAATAAGGCCTATCCTGTGCTTCAAATTTTCTTGTGTCATAATCTCATCTAATTTTTTCAAAGTTTCACGGTCAGCTTCAAAGGTGTCAGTGTAAGGAATATTGTCGCTAAAAATATCCAAATTTATGTCGTGGTATTTTAACTTGTCCGCAAGTATTACCTCATCAAAAGTAAGAGATTTGTCCAATCCACCGCACACACCACAATTTATTACCAAATCAGGATTATACATATCGATAATTCTTTGTGTTAGAGCTGCTGAGTTAACTTTTCCAATTCCACAAACGCAATTTATAATTTTCTTGTCTTCAAATTCCGAAACATATATTTCATAGTGATTGAACTTGTCCTTTTTAACCGGCTTAAATTGTTCTCTGAAATACTCTTGTTCACTTTCTAATGCCGAAATAATCGCTATTGTTTTCATATTAGCTCACATCTTTCTTCTATTAAATCTTTTAATTCAATAGCTTTTTTCTCTAAATATTCTTGGTTTTCTCCCTCAATCATAACCCTAATCAAAGGCTCAGTTCCCGAAGGTCTAATCAAAACTCTGCCTTCATCTTTGAATTCATGCTCAAGTTCAGCTATTTTTTTATTGATTACTTCATCATCTTTGTACACTTTTTTGTATTCATTATTAACCTTTGCGTTCACCAAAACTTGTGGGAAACTAGTCATCAATTTGTTCATTTCTGAAAGTTTTTGTTTTGATTTAACAGCTATTTCCGCTAATTTAATCGCCGATAAGATTCCATCACCAGTAGTATTATCTTCTATGAAAATAATGTGTCCTGATTGTTCTCCACCAATAATGTAGCCATTTTTTCTCATTTCTTCAAGAACGTATCTGTCCCCAACTTGTGTTTT
>NZ_JAGYZD010000339.1 GCF_018371055.1 Finegoldia magna
AATGTCAATAATTTTAAAAACTATAATATAGAATTTGAGAATGTTAGCTTTGCTTATAACGATAAAGCTGTCATTGAAAATTTATCCTTTAAATTAGAAGAGGGAAAGTCCTATGCACTAGTTGGTTCATCTGGATCAGGCAAATCAACAGTAGCAAAACTTATATCAGGTTTTTACAATGTTAATGAAGGATGCATAAAGATAGGCGGGATACCAATAAGTGAATATTCTGACGAAGCCTTGATTAAAGCCATTTCCTTTGTTTTTCAAGATTCAAAATTATTCAAAAAGAGTATTTATGACAATGTTTTTTTAGCTAATAAAGAAGCTACAAAAGATGATGTTATGAGAGCCTTAAAATTAGCTGGATGCGATTTGATACTAGACAAGTTCCCAGAAAGAGAAAATACTATCATAGGATCAAAAGGAGTTTATTTATCTGGTGGAGAAAAACAAAGAATTGCAATTGCTAGAGCAATTTTAAAGGATTCCAAAATTATTATTATGGACGAAGCATCAGCATCAATTGACCCAGATAACGAGTTTGAACTACAAAAAGCTTTCAAAAATCTTATGAAGGATAAAACAGTTATCATGATTGCACACAGGTTATCAACAATTAAAGACCTTGATGAAATACTTGTGATGGATAGCGGAAAAATTATAGAAAGAGGCTCTGACAAAAAATTAATGTCAAAAGATACAAGGTATAAGAGACTGCAAGAGATGTTTAACAGTGCAAATGAATGGAGGGTTTCGAATGAAGGAGTTTTATAAAAAAAGATTTGCTCTTACAGATAAAGGAGCAAGAAATTTAAGCAAAGCAACACTGGCTTCATTTTTCGTTTATTGTATAAACATGCTTCCTGCCATTTTACTTATGATTTTTGCTCAGGAAGTTTTGGAAAATATGGGCAAAAGCAAGGGCTTTTATATAGTATTCTCAGCCTTGACCTTGCTAGCAATGTATATTTTGCTTTCTATCGAATACGATAAATTATATAGCACAACCTATCAAGAAAGTGCAGATTTAAGAATAAGGACAGCGGAATATTTATCAAAACTGCCTCTATCATACTTTTCTAAACATGACATTTCCGACCTTTCACAAACAATCATGTCTGATATTGAAGGTATAGAGCATGCAATGAGCCATTCAATACCAAAGGTAGGCGGCATGGCACTCTTCTTCCCGCTTATATCCGTCATGATGCTAATGGGTAATGTCAAGATGGGCTTAGCTGTAATTATTCCATCTCTTTTAAGCTTTATATTCATACCCTTATCTAAAAAA
>NZ_JAGYZD010000340.1 GCF_018371055.1 Finegoldia magna
GAACACAACGAAATCTTCCTTGTCGAAGGGGATTCTGCCGGTGGTTCTGCAAAAGGTGGCAGGGACAACAAATTCCAAGCTATTTTGCCATTGAGAGGTAAAATCTTGAATGTAGAAAAGGCTCACCTTGAAAGAGTTTTGAATTCAGATGAAATCAAAGCTATGATTACAGCATTTGGAACTGGAATAGGCAAAAACTTCGACATCAGTAAACTTCGTTACGGCAAAATCGTAATAATGACCGATGCCGACGTCGACGGAGCGCACATTAGAACACTTCTACTCACATTCTTGTACAGATTTATGAAACCATTAGTGGAAAAAGGTCACGTCTACATCGCGCAACCACCACTTTATGGAATCATCAAAGGTGTTAAAGTAATGGAATATTGCTACACAGAAAAAGAATTGGAAGAAGCATTGGAAAAATACGGCGAAAGAAGTAACATCAAAGTTCAAAGATACAAAGGTCTTGGTGAAATGAACGCAGAACAATTGTGGGATACTACAATGAATCCTGAACACAGAATCCTAATCAAAGTCGAAATCGACGGAGAAGATGAAAACGAACTCGACAACACATTCGATGTTTTGATGGGAGACAACGTAGAACCAAGAAGAGAATTTATAGAACAAAACGCTGTTTATGCACAAAACATTGACGCTTAGGAGAATAATATGACAGAAAGAAAAATCAATATAAAACCAGCTGATTTGAAAAAGGAAATGGAAAGTGCATATTTGGATTATTCTATGAGTGTAATTGTATCTCGTGCACTTCCAGATGTAAGAGACGGGCTGAAACCCGTTCACAGACGTATAATTTACGGAATGCAACAACAAGGGTTATTCCCAGATAGAAAATACTCCAAGTCTGCAAGACTTGTAGGGGAAGTAATGGGTAAGTATCACCCTCATGGTGACAGTGCAATCTACGATGCAGTTGTAAGACTTGCACAAGATTTCAACATGAGATATCCACTTGTCGACGGTCAAGGTAACTTCGGTTCGATAGACGGTGATGGAGCTGCCGCACCTCGTTACACGGAGTTACGTATGGCAAAGCTATCACTTGAAATGTTACGTGACATCAACAAAGACACAGTTGATTTCCAAGACAACTACGATGGTGAAGAACAAGAACCAGTTGTACTTCCATCTAGATTTCCTAACTTAATCGTAAATGGATCCAGTGGAATCGCTGTTGGTATGGCGACAAATATGGCTCCACACAACTTAGGTGAAACTATAGATGCATTAATCGCATCAATCGACAATCCAAATATTACAATA
>NZ_JAGYZD010000341.1 GCF_018371055.1 Finegoldia magna
TTTTACTTCAGATGCTGATTTTACTTCTCCACATCTTGAAGTTATATAGGATAAAAGTTCATGGGTATTATGACCAATTTCTCCTTCTTTGTTTATGATGTATTCATCATATCCAGGATGACTTGTTTTTACACTTTCGATTTGTGATTGCAGGTCATATTCCATTGATGAAAATTCTTGATTAACTTCACTTAGAACTGTGTCTTGTGATAGGTATGTTGTTGTCATTACTGAATTTACTGAATTGCTTAGTCCACTCATACCAACACTTCCACCACCAATCATGATTGATTGCATAATACCTAGTCCTATTACTACAAATAGAACCATCTTGCTTTTTCTTACTATTAGCTCTTTAGAAGCCTTACCTAAACTTAAAATAGCTTTTTTAACTCTATCTACAAGTCTTGTTTCGTGCTTTTTAGCTATCATGCTTTTCATTTGCTTTCTTTGGTAAAACTTCTTAAATCTATTTTTCTTTATATAGGCGTCTGACTTTTTCAAATCTTCCAAGCCACTTTTAAACTCCAACTTGCTTTTTCTCTTTCTTATTTTCTTATCAAGTTTAGATAGCTTTTTTAAGGACTTTTTCTTTTTGTCTAGCTTATACTTCCTTATTCCATGCTGGAGTTTAGAGCTTACATTAGCGGCCTTTTCTCCAGATTCTACACCAGTATTATCAGATCCTGAACTTAAATAATCTCTCACTAACTCTGAAGACTTAGCTCCAGATAATAAAACCCCAGAAGATAGACCTCCTTTAGTTTTATTCTTTAAAATATTATCCTTTAGCTTGCTTTTAGACTTTTCAAGCTCTCCAATCTTTTTATCTGAGATAAAATCTTTAACATCTTGTGCTTTCTTAGAATCTTTCGGTGTACCTTTCTTAGATTCATTTTTTAAGTCATCAATTTTCTTTCGAGTAAATTTATTACTTTCATAATTTTTTCTCTTATAGTAAGTCTTCTTTTTATTAACTTTCTTTTGTTCTGAAGGTTTAAGGCTTGTTTCCTTTTCATCTTTTATAAATTCTTGATCATTGTCTTTAAACTCAGGGTTATCAAAAGTTTTATCTATATCAACTTCGCTTAGCTTACTTTCTTTATCTATTTCTTTAGAAATTTTTTCCTTATCCTTAAACTTCTTTTCTTGATAAAGTTTATGCTTTTTCTTTTTATCGATATTAGCATTACTCTCGTTCTTACTTACTTCATCTTTAACAAGCTTATCTTTTCTATATATTCTCTTGCTTTTCTTAGCTTCAATAGGTTTATCTTCACTTGT
>NZ_JAGYZD010000342.1 GCF_018371055.1 Finegoldia magna
TTCGCGACACTTGGAGTTGAATGGGTCAACGCAATCCACGAGGATTATTTGTACATTACAATCAGAAGTATCATAATTCAAACTATTGGTGTAATTTTATTATTTTTCGTAGTAAAAACCCAAGAAGATTACTTAAAATACGCTGGACTTACGGTTTTCGTAAATGGTTTGGTGTGCGTTTCAAATATGTTACATGTAAGAAGATATGTAAGTTTGAAACCAACACTCAAACTAAATCTGAAAAGACACTTTAAACCCATCATGCTATTCTTTTCAAATAGCATCGCAGTTTTGGTGTATGTAAGTGCAGACATGACAATGCTTGGCTGGATTTCGGGAGATTTTTACACAGGACTATATGCAGTAAGCGTGAAGGTGTATTCCGTTGTAAAACAAATGCTCGGCGCGATTTACATGGTTACAATTCCAAGATTATCAAAAGCTGCGACATTGGATGACAAGACAGAATTCAGACATTTGTTGACAGAAATCTCGAGTTTCTTGCTATTATTAATGATACCAATGTGCACAGGACTTGGAGTTTTATCCAAAAATATCGTCTACATTCTCTCTGGAGAAAAATTCATTGCGGCGACACTTTCGTTGCAAATTCTAGCAGTGTCAGTATTTTTCGCAATAACTGGTGGTGTAATCACAACGTGCATGAACGTTCCATTGGGAAAAGAAGCGTTGAACTTAAAAGCGACGACGGTATCGGCGTTCGTAAATGTAGGGTTAAATCTAGTTTTCATACCACTTTGGCAACAAAATGGTGCAGCAGTGACTACGGCGATTTCAGAATTAGTAGTAGTTCTTGTGTGTCTATTTGAATTTAAAGAAGCAAGAGTTTACTTTGAAATGGACAAATTATTCTATACAATGAAATATGCAGTAGCAGGAGCTTTGTGGATACTTTTGACAAAGTTTGTAGTCACAAAATTTATTACACATTACACGCTTAACTTGTTGGCAGTATTCTTCATCAGCGTCATAGGCTACACTTTAATATTGTTCTTCGGTAAAAATGAAGTATTTATCCAAACATTGAAGAAAACACCACTTAAAAAATTAGTAAAATAGATTATGAGAGCATCACGTGATGCTCTTTTTTGATTGGAGAACAATAGACCGTTTCAAAAATTGCAAAGCAGAAAACCAGTTTGCACAAATATCTAGACTACAAAAATAAATAAACTCTAAGCTTGTGAACCTAAAATTGTGAACTCGTGCTACGCACTCAAACAGCACAATTTTTTTACGGTTCACTTCGCTTGATTTTAT
>NZ_JAGYZD010000343.1 GCF_018371055.1 Finegoldia magna
TGTTATTTTGTACTTAAAATCAGTTTCGTTGAATCCATGCTTTTGGGATCCGTTGTAGGTTCCACGGATTTTGCTTCGGTGAGTTCGATTTTACGAAGCAAGAATTTGAACCTTAAATACTCCACTGCATCAATGCTTGAAATCGAAAGTGGTTCTAACGACCCGACAGCTTACACTATGACTATGATTTTCTTGTCGATTTTGATGGGGTCTAAGACTTCTGTGTTCAAACTGATTTTGCTTCAAGTTGGAATTGGGCTGTTGATTGGTTTTTTGATGGCGAAATTAACCGAAAAATTGATTTTCAAGATAGATTTCTCACAAGACGGTCTGTTCACTGTTCTGATTATTTCCTGTGCACTTCTAACTTTTGCGATTAGCAAGAATTTGGGAGGAAATGCGTTCTTGTCAGTGTATGTACTGGGAATTATGATTGGGAATTTGGAATATTATAGGAAGAAAGAGGTTGTGTTCTTCTTCGACGGTTTTTCTGGAATAATGCAGATTGGTTTGTTCTTTTTGCTGGGGCTTTTGGCAGATCCTAAAAGTATCGTGAAGGCTGTTCCTGTGGCTTTCTTGGTGATGGTTTTTATCACAATTATTGCAAGACCATTGGCAAGTATACTGCTTTTGAAACCTTTTGGATATAAGAAGAATCAACTTATTGTAATTTCTGCGGCGGGTTTCAGAGGTGCGGCTGCGATTGCGTTTGCGATTATGGTTATAAATAGTAACGCAAAGTTATCTGTGGATTTGTTCCACATAATTTTCGTGATATGTCTGTTGTCTTGTTTAATTCAAGGATCCCTTTTTCCGATTATTTGTAGAAAAACCGATATGATTGATCCTGACGATACTGTTCTTAAAACTTTCAATTATTACAATTCTAAAAGCGATGTTGGTTTTATCGAAACGAAAATAAATGAGCACAGTGAACTTGTAGGAAAAAAGGTTAGTGAGATTGGGCTTCACTTCGATATAATTGTGGCGAAGATTATTCGAGATAACAAACTTGTCGTTCCTCGTGGAGATACTGTGATTTGTGCGAATGATACCGTCGTTATTGGCGGTAAATCTTATTTTGATCCGACAGGTTACGGTTTGGTCGAAATCACAATCAGCGACAAGAACAACTGGAATGGTAAAAAATTAAAAGATATCGACATGATTGATTCTGAACTTGTGGTTATGATTCAATCAAAGAACGGCGAAATCATCGTTCCTTCGGGCAATGTTACGCTTAATGTTGGGGATAAGTTGATTATTCTAAAAGAAAC
>NZ_JAGYZD010000344.1 GCF_018371055.1 Finegoldia magna
TATTAGTCATAAAGTTATATGAAACTTGTAAGTCTAAATTTCTATATTTACCAATAACCTTGCTATCATTTATCTTTACCTTTTTTATTTCTTCTAATAGCTTCTCTCCAGCTTCTTTCTTATCTAAAATTTTATTTGCACCAAGACTGATTGAAGTGAATTTACTATCTCCTTCTCCTAATTTCTCAACACTTGCAATATCTTCTTTAACTGCTTGTATTTCCATTTCAGTTTTTAAAATACTTTGAGGATAAAATTTATTTACCTTATCTTCAAGCTTATATTTATTAGATTTATAGTTTGCTTCCAGCATTTTTAGCTTTGTAACTTCGTTATCTAAATCCATTTTTTCTTTAATTAGAGGATTGCCAGTGGCTAAAGCCTTAATTTCTGAATAAGATAGACTTGCTTCATCAACATCTTCTGCAACTCTTACTGGAGTTTTTGAAGTCATAATTTGAGAAATGAATTTTTGCTTATTCTCTATCGTCTGCCACAAATAAGAATCAAAGGTATTTTCTGTTACATATCTAAAGATATTGACTTTATCATTTTCATTACCTTGACGAACAATTCTACCACTTCTTTGCTCTAGGTCAGACGGTCTCCATGGGACGTCTAAATCGTGTAAGGCTATTAGTTTATTTTGTACATTTGTACCTGCTCCCATTTTTTGAGTAGAACCTAATAAGACTCTTACTTCTCCTCTTCTTACCTTAGAGAACAATTCATCTTTTTGTTTGTCTGTATCTGCTTCGTGGATAAAGGCTATTTCTTCTTTAGGTATTCCCATATTCACTAGCTTATTTCTAATATCATCATAGATATTAAATTCTCCATCTCCTTTTGGTGTAGACATATCTGAAAATACTAATTGGGTCGATGAATTTTCTTTTGTCTTATCCCAGATTGAAAAGATATTTTTTACACATACATTTACCTTCGAATTAGGATCATCTGGAAGTAGTGGGTTTATTAATCTTTGGTCAAGGGCAAGTTTTTTACCATCATTTGTAATCTTTAGCATGTTATCTTCTGTAGGCTCGACTTGGTTATTTCTAACCGCATCAGCTCTTTCTGAAATAGCTTCTAATATTTCTTTTTGTTCCTCAGTAGGTTTTGTTTTAATAACTTCGAAGTTTGCTTCTGGTACTGGCAAATTTAACATATCTGAAGTCTTTATATCTGCTACTTCTTTAAACATGCTCATCAACTCTGGCAAGTTATAAAACTTTGAAAATCTTGTCTTTTGCCTATA
>NZ_JAGYZD010000056.1 GCF_018371055.1 Finegoldia magna
AAATCAAAATAATCAATTCCCAATTGGTTTGGCATTACAACGTATGCATCATCAGGAACTCTTCTTGCCATCCAGTGATGTCCACCGATTGTTTCCAACCACCAAATTTCGTCAACATCTTGGAACGCAATTCCGTTTGATTCATAAGTTCCGTGTTCTTCTAATAATTTTCCTAATCTTTCAACACCTTCTCTGGCTGAGTTAATGTAAGGAAGAACCAAAGTTACGAAATCTTCTTCGCCAAGTCCACCGAATTTTTCATCTTTTGTTGGAGATTGAATCAAAGGATCTGCTCCTTGAACTCTTGGGTTAGTAGTGATAGTTTCAGTAGCACTCATTGAAATATTTTTTTCATTAACGCCTGATGCAGCCCAATCTCCTTCAAATGTGTCAGAGTTTGGAAGAGCTGTATATCTCATAGGATTATCTGGTAAATCCACCTTACATCCAGATAAAACTGATTCGTATTTTCTAGGTTGGTCTTCTGGTTTTACAACGATAAATCTCTTAGCTGTAAAAATTCCAGAAGGAGAATCTTCACTTCTTGAAATAATTGTTGAGCCGTCAAAGCTCGCTTCTTTACCTACTAATAATGTAGTACATGCCATAATTACATACCTCCTTAAATGTGATACTTTTTTTAATATCCAATATCATTATACCCCTTTTTCCATATTTTTTACACAGAAAAAAGAAAAAAGACTATCGTTTTTTTGATAGTCCTTTTGATTTTATTCCTCTTCGTTTAATGCATCGATTGTATCGTCAGTCAATCCCTTTAATTTTTCGACATAGTTTGCATCGTGATTTTTCTTAGGAATCAATATTATCCTGTCATTTTCAAGTTCACACTCAAATATATCTCCAACCCTTAGGTCGTATTTTCTCATTAATATATCCGGTATTGTTATTTTGTTTCCTTTTTCTACTTCGAAATTCATATTATCCTGCCTTCTTGTAATGTTGTATCTACTTTATTTTAGCATTATTTTGTGAATTTGAAAAGTTTTTCATATTAGTTTTTTTAATTTTAGAATATATTACAAATATTATCATTCCTATAACTGCATTTACTACGATTGCTCCACCTGGTTTAATATCAAATTGATAAGATTGAACTATTCCCAACATCATATACAAAATACCGAGTATTATCGTTATGCTGTATGTTTTCTTGTAGCTTTTTGCAATTATGAGCGCTGTGGCTACGGGAAGTACAATCAATGATGTCACCATCAACGCTCCAACTATCTTCACTGCAAGGGCAATTGTTATTGCTGATAAAAATGTAAACACCGCATTGATTCTGTTTACTTTGACTCCTGCAAGACGAGCAATGTTTTTGTCGATTGAAATGGCCAATAATCCAGAATATTGTGAGATGGATACCGCCAGTATTAGAACGAAAATAACAGAAATGTTTATTACATCCATATTTGTTACAGAAGATATGCTTCCAAACAAGTACGATTCAAACGAATTTCCACCTGGTGCAAAATCCGACAATATCGCTGCTATTCCAAGTCCTGTGCTCATTATCACAGCTGTTGCCATGTCACCGTATTGTGGGAATTTTTTCCTGATTAATTCTATTAAAAACGCTGCTATAACACAGACTATTGCAGAACCTATCAATGGGTCAAATCCCAAAATCAAACCCAGACCGACTCCACTAAGTGCTGTATGAGAAAGTGCATCTCCTATCATCGATGTTTTACGATTGACCATTATTATTCCTATCATCGGTATCATTATTGCAAGCAAAAACCCTGCCACCAGTGCTTTTCTCATAAATGCAAATTCTAGCATCGTACAAGCCTCCCTTCTATCATTTCGTATTGTGTCCTATCTATATCCAAAGCTTCTATTTCTTTTATTTCGTGAGTTACCATTATTACAGTGATATTGTATTCTTTGTTTAATTTAGCGATTGTTTTGATAAATTTTTCTTTGTTTTCTTTGTCTACACCAGCTGTCGGCTCATCGAGTATAAGAAGTTTTGGCTCATTAATCATAGCTCTGCAAATCATGGCTCTTTGTTGCAATCCTCCAGACAATTCATTTACAGGTCGGTTAATGTATTCTTTCATTCCCATTTCTTCCATAATTTGTTTTGCCTTGTCGTAATGTTTTTTGCGAGGAATTTTGATAAAACCAAAATCCTCATACAAATTCAATGTTACAAGCTCCAAACAAGTTATTGGAAATGCAATTTTATTGACGATGTTGATTTGTGGAACATATCCTATATCACGATAACTTTTATATTCTTTGATGTTTTTATCCAATATTTTTATTTCTCCATCGTCTGCTTTTAATTCACCTAGCATTAATTTCAGTAGAGTTGATTTTCCACTGCCATTTCCACCTAAAATTAGAGCCATTTCTCCTTGAGTAATTTCTAAGTTCAAATCTTTAAGCACCAAGTCTTCATTATATCCAAAATTTAAGTTACTGATTGTTACTGCATTCATTTATACACCTGCCTTTCTCATGGATTCGTATAAGTTTTTCAAATTCATCTCTATTAATTCGATATAGCCCTGATTATTGTCCTGTTGTTCTTTTGTGACAAATTCCATCGAAGCCAATGGTTTAATATCGCCACCCAATTCTTCTGATAAAGTCTTCGCTTCTTTAGGAGGTTTCCCATATTCATAAAATACCGTAGTAATGTTTTTCGTTTTCGCAAAATCCACGGCTTTTTTTATTGTTTTAAGACTTGGACTTTCCATGCTAGTAAGCCCTTCTAATGGATACTGAGTAAGTCCAAAATCCCTCGCTATATATGCATAAGCGTAATGTGTTACCAAAAAGCTTTTGTTATCTAATTTACTAAATTTTTCTTTGTATTCTGCGTCAATATCTGTCAATTTATCAACGTATTTCAATTTGTTTTTGTGATAAATTTTCTTGTTATCTGGATACTTTTGTATCAATTTATCTTGGATACTATTCAAATATTTTTTTGCATTTACAACAGATAACCATGAATGTGGATCGTAAGTTATCTTGTCAAATCCTGACGAAGACCCTTCCATTACAGGTTTTAATTTGCCCTCATCTTGAAGCAATTTACCGTTAGTATCTTGTAAATAATATGGTAGCAAATCTTCGCTTATTCTGTCCGATACAAAAATCCACTTGCCCTCATCTTTTATATTGTAAAATATCTCTCCAGATTCATGGCCCATTTCAAGGCCATATACTTTTCCTTCTTCAACATCGAAAGTGTTTTTTTGGTGAACAATCTCACCTTTTTGATTCATAATTTCCTTAGCTTTTTTGACTAATTCTTTTTTGTCTTCTCCATTGTCCTTGAAGAACGCAACCCTCATAATATCTTCATGAGTATGCCCAAAATCTATTTTTCGTTTTCCCTTTGTTAGGTTCAATTGTGCCATATATTGAAAATCGCCCCTTGCAGCAGCTCCTTTATACGTGATTAGCTCTACAGAATCCGACAACTTCAAAATATCCAAATTAGGCAAATTCTCGTGCACCTTGTCTACCCAATGTTCCATATTCGCACCATTTACAACCAGCAAATCTGCATCGGCAAGTTTTTTCATATCCTTGGCAGACGGCTCCCACAAATGAGGCTCCTTATCCACAGGCATAAAAGTTCTCACCTCAACAGTATCTCCTGCAATCATCTTAACCAAATCATGCACAGGAAAAAACGATGTGTAGATAACAGGTTTTCCTGAAGATTTTTTCGTGTGATTGGAACATCCCGCAAACAAAACCATGCACAAGGCTAATAGAAAACTCAAAAGTCTCTTTTTCATCTAAATTCTCCTTTTCAAAAATCAAAGGACAGGTCGTCCCTGCCCTTTGTCAATTTCATATTCCAACCTTATTCTTCGATTTCTCCGATAATTTGTTTATCAGTTGTGTTTGGTTTTACGAAAGTTGGGAACCAGCCTTCCTTTGCAAATAATTCTTCCTTGTCATTACCATATCTCATGTGGAAATGTGTCAACTCTTCTTCGCCGTGAATTGGCATCATCAACAAAACTTTGTATTTTGCATTAGAATCCACAGCTTCAAAAACATCCCATTCTAGCATGTGTGATCCATGTTTTACAGCCTTTTTTTCTACAAATTTGTACTCAGTTTCAGCTATTTTATCTCCATTTTCTGAAGGGATTTTGCTTGTAAATGTAATCTTGTTTCCGTCGATTTTCAATCCGTTGAATTCACATTTTCTTTTTTCAAGATAATCTGATTTAGCTTTTTTCTCATCAACATTTTCTTTTTTCGCTAAAGTTTTGAAAGCGCCTTGAACTTCTGGCTTATCCAAATAGCTTCCCATGTTGTTCCATTCTCCATCCCAATCAGACAAGCTTACTTCTTCTTTTTTGTCCTCAGTTTTTTCAGTAGCTTTGCTTTCTTCTTCTTTTTTGTCTTCTTGCTTTTGTTCAGTTTGCTTGGTATTTTCTTTCGGTGCATCTTTTTGTGCTCCACAACCATTCAACAACAAAGCCGCTGACATAACTCCAACCAAAGTCATCAATTTTAATTTATTCATATCAATACTCCTTATTTATATTTGTTAGTAAGAAAATACAAATAGTTATTAATATCTCAAAACAAATTTGAATGCATTCCAATTTTATTAACTAATTAACTTACTACAATAAAATTTGGTTTTCTATTCTATCTTCCCTATTCAATTTTAAATATGTAATAAGTTTATTTGAGAATTAAAAACTTATTTAGTTGCAAATTACGTCTAATCTGCAAAATCAATTGTAAAAATCATCCTACTAACTTTATCCAAATACATAATAACATTATTTTTTTATTCTGTCAATAATGATAATCATTTGAATTTAAAAAAACTCCGAGATATTTCTCGGAGTAAGTTTTATTATTCATTTCTATTTAATAGCCATAATATCTATGCATTTTTCTAAAATTCTTAAAAGCTTTATTTCCAGTATTATATAATGTGGATTGTTTCATATTCATCTACTTGCATATTCCTTTAGCGGATTTTTCCCTGAGATAAGTTTCATATATAATCTTCTGTTGTTTCTCTTATAATTTCCTGATTTTTACGTACAAGTTTTTGACTTCTAGTCTATATTCAAAGCTCTTTTAATATACTTTCCAGATTCAATAAAATTCATAATTTCCTCTCCATCTTATGCTTGATAATATAGAGATTCAATACTTCCTCTAGGATTTTTCTTTTAATATTAAAATCTAAGTCAAGATTTAAGATAAACATTAAAGGGAGCACAAACGAGTATAACACACGATAATTCCGATATACGTAGACAATATCGGTAATGCAGTAGAACTTTATTATAATGATACCACCACTATTAAGTATTATTCATTGGAATATTGCATAAAAAATTGCAAAAAGTGAAAGCATTGACTTGGCAGAAATATGAAAAATAATCAAGAAAACATTGAAGACAAAGTACAAAAAGCAAGGCTATCGCGCCTGTTAATTGATAACTACACCTCAAAATTGAACATTTAAAAATCGGATTTGATATCAAATCCGATTTCGTTGGCTTCGTTTATTTTGTAATTTTCCTGATTAATAGACTAGTATAAATAAAATATTTGATGAAAATTCACATTTGGATATTAATTCCAGAATGTAGTCAATGTTATGCTTCCACACTATCAAAATAAACTTGCTAATATGTTTGTTTATATAAATTTCTTTATTTTACCAAATATGTAGTTTTTTTCATCTGAGTTCATAGCCATGCTAAAAATTATTATAAAATAACTTATTGTGTACATCATAACGTGACTAATAAATTCTATATAAAAGTTTGACATTTTTATTTTTTTTATCAAAATCCCTACGAATAGCGATAAAATCGCATATCCAAAAATAGGAATAACATTTTTCCAAAACATTTTAATATCAAGTCTGATAACTTTCAAATAAACTCTATTCATAAATATCCATGATGCCATTATAATAGAAACCGTCGTTGCCAATGCTGCACCATACATTCCATATTTTTTTGAAAAGAAAAATGTTAAAAATACATTTAAAATTGCTGATATAAATAGAATCCTAGCTTTGTACCAATTTTTATTTTTAACAAGCAAAATTACATTTCCTGAACTTTGTATTAAATCAATAGAGTATGGTATCATTAAAAGTAATGCTACGTAGTATGCTCCAGCAAAATCTTTACCCGCAATAATAAAAATAAATTCTTTCCCAAAAAGTATTACACCCGTTAACATTAACAGCACTAAATATGCCTGATATCTTCCAATTCTTGTAAAAATTTCTGAAAGTTTTCTTTCTTTGTCTGGCGTTTCATTTAACCTTGTAATCATAGGTACAATAACACCTGTAATTACAACGCCTGTACTAATGAAAATTGAATTAAATTGAGAACCTATCGAATATACGGCAACTGTTTCTGTTCCATACAACCATCCAAGAATTATTTGATCCGTTTTCCAAAAAATCTGATCTGCAATTGAAATCAATAGCACCGATGCCGATAGCCCAAATATTCCTCTTATTAAATTATCATCCTTAAAATGATACTTAATTTTAACATTTAGTTCTCGTTTAGAATAATAAAGACAAACAATTACTAAAAATATATTCATAATTAACTGTATTACAACAATTGTAGATGCATATGGATACTTCTTAATCATTAATAAGACCGATATTGGTTGTAGAATTGTTATAATTAAATCTAACAACTTTCTAAATACAAATTTTTCATTTGCAAGTATTGACGCAGAATATACAGATCCATTTAAATATACGATAATATTTATTATCATTATCCTAAACATAAATAAGGCTTCATTTAATTCATGTTCAGATAAACTTTTAAAGAAATTAGACTTAAACAAAAAAGTAATCGGTAATGAAATTATTACTACTATAATTGACATTACAATAAATATTCTTCTACTTATAGCTAGCGTATTTTCCATTTTGACTTCATCGTTTTTTATCAGATATTCTGTGTAGTATTTCATAACCGAAGCATTTAATGATGTATACATTGATGAGAAATATGCTATGATAGACCCTATAAGTTGATAAAGTCCATATTCACCCTTCCCAATATTAGAAAGTAAAATAGGAATATATGTGATTGAAACTATAGCGGAAATTACAGTGTTTGCAATACTTAGTGCAACCGCTATTTTTTTATTATTATTTACACTTTCCTTCATATTTTCTTCCCTCTTGTGTACGTACATTCATTCGTGAACAATGTCAATTAATTTCCGTTTAAATTTTAATTATTTTTCTTCTTTTCCGTATATTATTATAAACTATCACTACAAAATTTATCAAAACTATAGCAACCAACACTTCTGATTTTAAAAACAAACTAATTATGCTATCAGCATTTGATCTGGGAATCATTAACAAACTCCCTATTAACATTAATGTTATACTTCGTCCTAAAATTGTTTTAGAAGTAAATGATGAGCATTTTTTTATAACTATACCATATACATAGCTGAAAATCAAAACTCCAAAATAGCCAAAATCATTGTATGCTTCTGCAATATAACATGTGCCTAAACCTCTACCTCTTACATATCCATATGGTAGAACAAGATATGAAATAATATGTGCAAACGAATTACCATTTATTGCTTTTTGAATACTATTTCCACCAAATGAATTGAAGTTAAATAGTATATTACTTATAGGATTATATTTCAGTGCTTCAATAGTAGATCCGAATGAATAAATTTTTCTGGGAATTTTATGTTCATATAATTTTCCATATCCTATTACACTTGAACTTACTCCTTGCTTTACAAAAATATCTATAAATGATGATGATCTATTCGTTTCAAAAATTGTGTTATTAAATCTAATGCTTCCTACTATATCCAAGCCAATAATAAAAAAAGGTACTATTATCATTAATGTTATAATTTTGCGTTTACTTATCCATTCATTCTTCCCAGAATTATCCGAACTTCTTAGAATAAAATATATAAAAATTAACGAAACATTTACAACAAATATAGATCTGTTCCCTGTCATCAATGTAATAAAAGAATATATTAAAAATAATAAAATAGGAAAATTTGCTTCTTTCTTTTTTGGTAATGTAGAAAGATAAACAAAGAAATAGATTCTACATCCATAAGCGAATAAAGTAATCAAATATGGAATTCTAACTGCTTCATCTATATACAATTCCGTGTATCCTACTTCTCTAACCTTTATTACTCTTAATATTTCAATAATAATATAAGGTATATAAGAAGTATAATATAATATTAGGCTAGCCTTTCTAAATAATTCATCGTTGTATATTTTAGACTTAACCCTAATTCCGTTTATATTTACCGATGAAGTATAATATCCTACTGATATTCCTATTAAGGAAATTAACAATGATAAATATATATGATTATGCGTTGTTGTGTCAAAAAGCACCACTCCATTTGAATACCCAAAAAATTCATACAAAAAATACGATCCTAATAAAAACATAAAATAACATATCAGAAACATTATTAGAACAATATTTTTCTTATAGTTTTTTATGTTGAAGA
>NZ_JAGYZD010000345.1 GCF_018371055.1 Finegoldia magna
AGCTAAAGTTTTGTATTCATATATGCTTAATCGAATGGGTCTTTCATATAAAAATGGCTGGATAGATGAAGATGGAAAAGTCTTTATTTACTACACAATGGATGCTATTAAAGAGCAATTTAACTGTGCTAATGATAAAGCCTTAAAGATTATAAATGAGCTTGATATAAAATCAGGAATTGGATTGATAGAAAAGAAAAGACAAGGACTTGGAAAACCAAATAGGATATATGTTAAAGATTTTATGAGTGTTTTCTCCGATTCAAATAATAGAAATCCAGATTTCCGAAAAGCAGAAGTCCAGACTTCCGATAATCGGAATTCAAGAACTCCTAATAACAGACTTCAAGATTTCCGAAAATCGGAAGGTAACTATAACAATATTAGTAATAATGAGTTAAGAAAGAATGATTTTAGTAAGGGACAAAAGCCTTATGGAATATATAAAAACATATTTTTGACTGATGAAGAATACAAGGACTTAACAAATGAGTTAGGAAGCAGAATTAGTGAATACATTGATAGGCTCTCGTCATATATGAAAGCAAATAACAGAGATTATCAGGATCACAAGGCAACGATAATCAATTGGTATCTTAATGATCAGGCAAAAAACATTAATGGCAATTCAACAAGAAAGATGAATTACGATATAGGAGAGAGTTTATGAAAAGCTTAAAAGATTTTGTATTAAGAGAAAATGATATTGAAAGAAATGGACATATATATTGCAAGGTATGTGGTAAAAGAGTCGATGGAGAATTACTTGACCTTGGATTTACAAAGTTTATTCCAAGAATTAAATGTGAATGTGAAATAAAAAGAGATAAGGAAAATGAAGAAAGAGAAATATTAACGAGAATATCATCGCTGAAAAGAAATTGCTTCTCATCGTCACTTCAACACCAATACACTTTTGAGAGATTCTTAAATGAAAAGGGACAAGCCTATAAGGTTGCATATAATTATGCCAAAAGCTTTGAACAAATGAAGGAAGACAATGTTGGACTTTTATTTTATGGAGATGTTGGCAGTGGAAAGACTTATCTTGCTTGTTCTATTGCAAATGAATTAATTGAAAGAGAACAAGTTAAAGCTAAGATTATGAATTTATCTCAGGTTATAAATCAAATACAAAAATCTGCATTTAAGGTTGATTCAAATGAAATTATAGATAACCTATCAAACATTCCGTTGTTAATTTTAGATGATCTTGGAATTGAAAGGGATACATCTTATGCAAGAGAACAAGTA
>NZ_JAGYZD010000057.1 GCF_018371055.1 Finegoldia magna
AAAAACACCATTGGTAGATATTGCAAATAAATTGATTATAAAAACAGAGAAAGATAATAGTAGATATAAGTTTTTTCAAAAGCAAGGATATAAAGGAAAGTAATCTTAAAACATAGCTAACTTACAAGAAAAGATAAGCACATCTTAAACATCTTAAAGGGAAACTAAGAATATCAATAATAGGCAAAGGAAAAATAGAAAAGATAGAAGAATGTCTTTGATGAGCATTTTCTGATTTATGAAGTAATTTACCATGGAAAAAGTAGTTATTAATAAAATGCATTTCCTGCACCCAAAAATATATAATTTTAGGTGCAGGAAGTTTTATAGATGATACAAAAAACAATAAAGCTTAATGGCTAAAGAGATATAGAAAATATATCTTCTTTTTTTATTGTTAAAATAAGGAGGGATAGAATGCCAAGATATGATACAGTAGATTTAAGTAAATCAATATATCTTGCAAGAGAAGAATTTAAAGAAAAGTGCAAAAATTAAATGTCGCCCAATTGATTTTTTGCACCCAAAAGTATATAATTTTAGGTGCAGGAGGTATTAGAAATGGAATCAATAAACAAGAAAATAGAAGATATAATGACAAAAAATACAGGAGAAATTTTTTCTATTAATGACTTCTATGGACTGGGGACAAAGAATACAATCAAATCCGTTTTATACCGATTAAATGAAGAAGATAAAATCACAAGACTTATAGATGGATTATATACAAAGCCTAAGTATAGCGAAATCCTTAAAGAATATTCTTATCCAGATGCAAACGCCTTGGCAGAAAAGATAGCCGATAAATTTTCTTGGACCATATCTCCAACAGGAGATACAGCCTTAAATTATACTGGATTATCTACACAAGTTCCAAACGAATATATATATATTTCTGATGGACCATATAGGCAATATGATTACAGAAATAAGAAGATACTATTTAAACACACAAGTAATAGAAACATTACATCTTATTCAAAAGAACTATCTATTTTAGTTCAAGCAATTAGAGCTTTGGGAAAAGATGGGATAGGGGAAGAAGAACTCAAGAAGTTAGCCGTATTTTCCCAAAATATTAAAGAAGACTTAAAGCGTGATACCTTAAAGCTACCATTTTGGGTACAGGAAATATTAGAGAAAATACAGGAGATTAATAATGAAAAAGCTATTAGAAATATCAAATGAAGAACTTGAATTAGTTATACAAAATACATCAGATAAATTGAACTTGTCAAAGGCAATTGTGGAGAAGGACTTATGGGTCTGTATTATTTTGAAATATCTATTTAGTGATTTTAAATATAGGGACTATATTGTCTTTAAAGGGGGTACAAGTTTATCTAAAGTATATAAATTAATAGAAAGATTTTCAGAGGATATAGATCTTGCTCTTAATTGGCAACTCTTGGGCTATGAAAAGTTAGAGCCTTATGAAGAGAGGAGTAAAACAAAGCAATTAAAATTTAATGATAAACTAAATGAAGATACAAAAAAGTTTATACAAGAAGAATTTTTGCCAACCCTGCAAAAAGATTTTAAAAAATTATTAAAGAACAGGAAATATAATTTTTATATTGATGAAATAGACGGACAAACTATTGCCTTTGATTATCCTAAAAATTATGAAGATAACTCCATACTTCAAGTCATAAGATTAGAAATAGGAAGTTTAGCAGAACCGATTCCATCAAGTAGGAAAAAGATAAAAACCTATATAGAGGAAACTTATCCAGAGGTATTTAATGAAAATATAGAAGTTGTATCTGTAAATAGTTTAAGGACTTTTTATGAAAAAATAACTATACTACACAGAGAGGCTAACAGAGTAAATGGAAATTATCCTACAAGGTATTCAAGACATTTTTATGATGTATATAAAATGCTACTTACTGACATAAAAGAAGAAAGTTTTTCTCAATTAGAATTATTAAATTCTGTTATTCAATTTAAGAAAAAATTTTATGCCAGTAATTGGGCGAAATATGATGAGATAATGGAAGGAAGAATAAAGTTAATTCCATCAAAAGAAGGAGTGGAGATTTTTTCCAAAGATTATGATAGTATGAAAAATATGATATTTGAAGAAAAAATACCATTTGAAAAGATAATTAGCGAACTAAAAGAATATGAAGAGAGTTTAAATGAAAAAATAAGGAACAATAAAGCTTAATGGTTAAGGAGGTATAGAAAATATATCTTCTTTTTTTATTACTAAAACAAGGAGGGATAGAATGCCAAGATATGATACAGTAGATTTAAGTAGATCAATATATCTTGCAAAAGAAGAATTTAAGAAAGATATAAAGAAATATGAAGAGTATTTAAAGGTAGTAGGTAACAACTATAAGTATCCATATATACACCAAATATCTATTTACAATATGGATACCAAGGCTACAGCTTGTGCGGAATTTGATTACTGGAAGAGCATAGGTAGGAGTGTCAAAAGAGGAGAAAAAGGAATACCGCTTTTAGATATAGAAAATGGAAAAATAAAATATATCTTTGATATAAGGCAAACGGTAAGCGTTGATCACAACATTTCTGAGGTGAAATTATGGGAATATGATGGCAAAAAACATTTAAACTTATTAGATGAATTAATAGATAAGTTTAAAGAAAAAGATAGCCAGCTTTTATTGAGTCAAGAAGATAAAATAGATGCCTTAGCAGGAAGTTATGTTCGAAGAAAATTTGATGAAACATTAGAAGGTCTATCCGATGAAAGCCTTAAGGCTATTCAAAAGATAGATCTTTTTAATTTACTGAAAGAATCTGTAAAAGTTTCCGTAAGTGAGAGAATGGGAGTTTCCTATGAACTAAAGGAAGAAGATTTGTCTATATTATCTAAAATATCAAGTGTGGACATAGATAAAGCTTTAAATTTTACATCTAATATAAGTAAAAATATTTTAATTGATTTAGGAAGAGAAATAAATAAATTAGAAATTTCAGAGAAAGTTCAAGAAAGAAGAAATTGGGAGCAGACAAAAGATGTAAAGGAGCGTTATAATGAATTAACGGCTAATATAAATAAAGATATAGAAGAAGGAGGCTTAGAAGATGAAAGAGAAAGTAGTATTAGCAGACAAGGAATATCTAGTAGAGGAAGGAATTTACACACCAGTAATCAAGGAGAATCCATTCGAGATACATGGAGGGACTTACAAGATGGAACTGATGAATCAAGAAGTGGAAGTATTAGTACCAAATATGGAGATGCCGAAAGAAGTGGATATAGGAAAGCTCAATTATTGGGGAAGGATGAGGTTGAACTTTCTCAAGGAAAGCAAGAAAGAGGACTATCAGATAATGTATCTACAGGGGACATTAATGAGTCATCTACTATCCAAGGAAGAAGAAATAGAGGAATTTATCAGTCGAGAAGAAGTCAAGATGATGGAAGCTTGGGGACTGACAGAAGAATTGAAGGAAAAGGACTATCTGAACTATATAGGACTCAAGAAGAATATGGATATGCTCCTACAAGAGATGGGAGAAAAGGAGATTATCCTAGTTTAAAAAATGAACATGAAATTAAAAATACAGGGGAAGTAGAGTCTACTTCCTTTTTTTCTGCCAATAATCAGAAAGAGCAGACCTTTATTACAAGTCCAATAAGCCAAAGAGAAATAGATACATTTTTAATCTATGGTGGAAATAATCAAGATGGTAGATTGCCAGTAATAGCAGAGTTTTCTAAGGGAAAGTCCTTGAAAGAACAAGCAAACTTCTTAAAAGAAACATATATAGGAGCTAATGGTTTTGAAATAGATGGAAGAAGAATTTCAGCTTGGTTTGGAGAAAAAGGAGCAATTTTTAAAGAGGGAGATGGAGCAAGATATAGGGAAGGTCAAATAGTTTCTTGGGAGGATTTAGCTAGTAATATTAATGATTTATTAGATAGAGGAGAATTTGCTACTAATGTAGAATTAGTAGACAGTTCGTCTTATGAAATAGAAAAAATAGCAGAAAAACTTTGGTATTTAAAAGAAGATTTTTCCGATGAAATAAAAGATAGTTATCTTAAAAGTCTAAGTGAAATAAAAGAAAAAAACTTCCAAGAAAAAACAGAAAATTTATGTAGAAAACTAAAAGATAAGAATTTTAGAAGTGAATTAAGAAAAGAATATGAAATATTTTTGGAAGAATACAAGAGTAATCCTAATATTTTACGATTTAATCACCATAAAGTAGATAGAATTTATCAGAATCTTAGAGACTTAGAAATAGAAAGAAAAGTATACCAGTCAAGTTTGACCGATATTGAATCTATCTATAGTTTTATTACAAAAGATGAAATAGATGAGAATTTACGAAAAGGTAGTGGATTTTCCGATGGGAAAAAACGAATATATGATTTTTTTAGAGAAGAACATACTTTAAAAGAAAAGGCAGATTTTCTAAAAAATGAATATGGAATAGGTGGTTCTTCTCATGCCCTATCAGGAGCAATGGGAAGTGGTGAATGGCACGATGCAAATGGAATAAAATATAGTAAGGGAAATGCTGAAGAAATTAAGTTATCTTGGTCTGATGTTGCAAAAAGAATTAATGACCTTATTAAAGAAAATAAGTATATAGAAGAAAGTATTGAAGAGGATAGTGAGAAAAAAGTTTATCATGATATAAATTATGTAAAAGATATAAAAGAAGAAAGTCAAGAGTCTATAAATTATCAAGATGATCTACCTCCTACAGATGGTGAGGTTTATACAGAAAAGATAAATAGTATTTCTACCTACTACTATCAAGGGCAATCTGTAGCAAGTATTGGAGAAAATGGAAGACTTGTAATTTATGATGACTTTATGCCAAACTCTTTAAAAGAGGACTTATACTCATTAGCCTATGAAAAGCAATTAGATTTATCCTTAGACCATTTAGAAGATGGAATTGTTCTTGAGGGAATAGAGGACACATTTTATATTAAAGATAAGGAAGAGATAGAAGGAAAAGAATATTATCTTTTAGAAAGTCAAAGTCAATATGATGACATTCCAAATATCATAGTAAATTCCGATAGGGAAATTATAGACGATGATATAGTAAATGGTTTTGAAGAGTTTAGGGAATTTTACATTAGTAAAGATAAAATAGACTTTAATCAAGATAATCTTATAGATAATGAAGAAGATTATTGGATAGTTGAATTTAATGAAAGTTCAAGTCTGATAGAAAAAAATTATGAAGGTCAAAGACTAACTAAGGAACTATTAGATGAAATAAAGGAAGTAGATGAAAAGATAAGACTTCAAAATAAGACATTTGAAGAAGATAAATATCCACAGATGACTGATGAATGGGTAGGATATTCCAAATTCTATTTCAATCATATAGTAGATGGGAAAAAAGTTGATTATTATAGGATAGACATAGGTGATGGAAATGAGGCGAATCAAAGGGGCTTCGATTTTCTGTATGAACAAATAGGGAAAAATCAGAAAGAACTTAATCAGGCTAGTGAAGAAAGTAAGATAGATGAAAAAATACTTTCTATAAATCAAATTGAAGATAGACTTTTTAATGTATTAGTTAAGGATAAAAATTTAGAAAAAGAAATTATAAAAGCAAGAGAAAATTTAGGGAATGATACCCTAGCAAGTTTTAATTCTGTATTTCAAAGAGAATATGCAAAAATAATGAGAGAAGTTTCCCATAAACAGGACAATCTTCCAGATGATATGAAGTCTATAGGAAGTGTTAGAAAATTAAGTATTAGAATCCAAAATAGATATAGAGAATATTTAGATAATTTATTTAAGAATTATGTAGAAGCTGATAAGAATATGGACTCTATAAAAGTAGGGGACATAGTTAAAACAGAAGATAATAAGTATTTAAAAATAAAAAATCTTTCTAATGGATATGATGAGAATGACAATCCAATCATTTATTACTCCTATGATGCCTATTTTGATAAGGACTTAAAACTATTTTCACATTCTTTTAAAGAAAGTAATTTAAAAGTAGTAGAAATACTAAGAGATAGCCCAGAAGAAGAATTAGCAAAAGAGATTTTAGAAGATAAAATAGCAGTAAAAGTAGGTTATTATTATGCTCTAGTAGATAGAGAGAAAACAAAGAATATAGAATTAGAAGAAACAGGAAGTAGAGTTTATCCAAGAAAGGACAATCCTCAAGGGAAGGTATATACCTTATATAAGGGCAAATCCTTTGAAGAAAGCAGAAAAGTAGATAGCTTATTTGATGAAATGGCTATCAAAATGAAAGATGTAAATCTTAGAAATTTAAATGATGTCTTTACATTGGAAAGGGAAGGCTTATTTGAAATATCAGATGATGAAGTAACAAAATTTAAAGAAGGTTATGATATAGATATAAAAAGTTTTGGTCAGCAATTTCCAGATTACTATGATGATATATATGTACTAAATAAAAATCTTGAAATTAATGGGGCCTATCAGAATCTTGCTTATATAAATAGAGAAAATGAAATTATTTTTAATGTGGACCTATCTCAAGAAGAAAAAACACAAATTGAAGAAATAAGAAATAAAAAGGAAGTCATATCCAAGCTAATAGAAAAGGATACTAAAGAAAAAAATGAGTACTACTTTGATCCTCAAAATGAAGAATATTTACTTTTATCAAAGAAAGTAGAAGATGGATTATTAAAAATTCCAGATAGTATTAAAGACACCATAAAGGGAAAAGAAGGCTTTGAGGTTGAGTTAGTTTTAGATACAAAGAAAAAATCCCTTAAACAAAATCTGCGATACAATGGATATATTTTGAATACTAATTCAGCTATAAAATATAAAAGCTATAAGGACTTATTAAATAGTGTCCCTTATTTATTGGATGATAGACACAGAGAAGTACTTCTAGAGGGATATTTAAATCAGCAAATAGAAAAGGAAAAAGAAAAACAAGAAGAAAAGTCTTTTAAAGAAGGCATTAATGTTAGATATCAAGGTAGAGAATATACCATATCTAACATTAATGATAAGACAAATCCTAAAACTATAGAATTAGAAGATAATACAGGACTAATGAATGGTTTTATTACAGGAAATGAAACAATTCTTTTTAATGATTATAATGATCTTGATTTAGAAGTTATAGGAAATAAAGAAGTAGAAAATATAGAATCAGTAAAGCAAATTAGCTTTGGAGACTTTTCAAGAGATCTTAAAGAAGAAAAAGCCGATAAGAAACTTAAAATCAAATATAAGTTGGAAGAACAACAATCTATTCAAGAAAAAGAAATAGAGGAAGTTTCCATAGAAAACTATAAAATCTTAAATGAAGAAGAAAACTTACCGCCTTCTCAAAGGCTAAAGAATAATATAGAAGCTATTAAACTTTTAAAGAATCTAGAAAGAGAAAATAGATTTGCAAAAAAGGAAGAACAGGAAATTTTAGCAAAGTATGTAGGCTGGGGAGGACTTGCTGATGTATTTGACGAAGAAAAGGAAGGTCAGTGGCTTGATGCGAGAAATTTCTTAAAAGAAAATTTAACTGGTGAAGAATATAATAGAGCAAGAGAATCGACCTTAACAGCTTTTTATACTCCTAAATTAGTTATAGACTATATATATGAAACTCTTTCTAATTTTGGATTTAAAAAAGGCAACATCTTAGAACCAAGTGCTGGGATAGGAAGATTTATAGGAAGTCTACCTGAAGAAATGAATGAGTCAGACTTTTATGGAGTAGAGTTAGATAGGATTAGTGGTAAAATTGCTAAACACTTATATCCTAATGCTAAAATACAAGTTAAAGGCTTTGAAGATACAAATTTTTCCAATAATTTATTTGATGTTGCCATAGGAAATATTCCTTTTGGAGAATTTAAAGTAGCAGATCGTGAGTATGAAAGAAATAATTTTCTTATTCACGATTATTTTTTTGCTAAATCATTAGATAAAGTTCGTGATGGAGGGATTATCGCATTTATTACATCATCGGGAACAATGGATAAAAAGAGTGAAGACGTTAGAAGATATATATCTGAAAGAGCAGAATTTTTAGGAGCTATAAGATTACCAAATACTACTTTTAAAAGACAAGCCGGTACAGAAGTAACCTCGGATATAATTTTCTTAAAAAAGAGAGATAGACTTTTAAAGATAGATGAAGATTGGGTTAAGTTAGATAAAGATGAAAAAGGATTAAGTTACAATAAATACTTTGTTGATAATCCAGACATGGTAATAGGGACTATGGAAGAAATATCATCAAGATTTGGAACAAGTCTTTCCTGTATAGAAAGAGAAGATGTTTCCTTAGAAGAAGGACTAAAATTAGCCATAAAGAATATTAAAGGAAAATATGAAAAGGTTCAAATAGATGAAAACTTGGGAGAAAAACTAATACCTGCAGATGATAGGGTTAAAAATTATTCATTTGCTCTAGTAGATGATGAAATATATTTTAGAGAAAATTCTATTATGCAAAAAGTATCCTTAAATGAAAAGGATAAGGGCAAGGTGGAAGAGTATTTAAAATTAAATGCAAGTCTGAGAAATGTAATCACTTTTCAAAAGGAAGATTA
>NZ_JAGYZD010000346.1 GCF_018371055.1 Finegoldia magna
TTTGTAGGAAAGATTAACTCATTGAAACCTGATTATATCAGGAGTAAGTTGAGGTTAAGTTATGCGTAAAAAAGTAGCTGTAGTAGGTGATAGAGATTCTGTGTTGGTTTTTAAGGCTTTGGGAGTAGATGTTTTTGAATCTATTGAAAGCAGTGATGCTAGAAAAACAGTTGATAGACTAGCAAAAGAAGACTACGGTGTGATTTTTATTACTGAACAAATAGCAGAAAAAATCAAAGAAACAATAGACAGATATAATGATAAAGTTTCACCAGCTATTATCTTGATACCTTCTAATCAAGGTAGCTTGAACATTGGAATGAACAGAATCAATACCAATGTCGAAAAGGCTGTTGGAGCGAACATTTTGTAAAGGAGAGCTTATATTGAAAGAAGGTAAAGTATTAAAAGTATCCGGACCTTTAGTAGTTGCTGAAGGAATGGAAAACGCAAGCGTATATGACGTGGTTGAGGTTTCAGACGATAAGCTCATTGGAGAGATTATTGAAATGAGAGGCGATAAAGCCTCAATTCAAGTATATGAAGAAACAACAGGAATTGGACCTGGAGATAAGGTTGTGTCTACAGGACACCCACTTTCAATAGAATTGGGACCTGGTATATTGGAGCAAATGTTTGATGGTATTCAAAGACCATTAAAATCATTGCAAGAAAAAGCTGGAGACTTCTTATTAAGAGGAGTTAGTGCTCCATCTTTGAACAGAGAAAAGAAATGGGAATTCAAGCCTGTTAAGTCTGTTGGAGATGAAGTAGAGCCAGGAGACATTATTGGTGAAGTTCAAGAAACTGAAGTAATTGTTCACAAGATAATGGTTCCAGCTAATGTATCTGGTAAAATCAAATCAATTGAATCTGGAGAATTCACTGTTGATCAAACAGTTTGCGTTGTAGAACAAGATTCTAAAGAGACAGAAATTAATATGATTCAAAGATGGCCTGTAAGAAATGGTAGACCTTACAAAGAAAAGGAAGATCCAATCAGACCATTGATCACAGGTCAAAGAGTTATCGATACATTCTTCCCAGTTGCAAAAGGTGGTACTGCAGCAATTCCAGGACCTTTCGGTAGTGGTAAAACAGTAGTTCAACACCAATTAGCTAAATGGGCAGACGCTGAAATAGTTGTGTATGTAGGTTGTGGAGAACGTGGTAACGAAATGACAGACGTTCTTAATGAATTCCCTGAATTGATTGACCCTAAGACTGGACAATCATTGATGAAGAGAAC
>NZ_JAGYZD010000347.1 GCF_018371055.1 Finegoldia magna
AAGAATACAATATTGTAGAAGTCCCTCTTCAAATCATTTACAATTCGGAAGTTACATATAAAGATAAGTATGAAAAAAATATTGATGACGTTATAAACGACATTAATAGTAACACTATTAGTAGTTCTCTTCCCTTAGCTAGTGATTTGATTGACAAAATAGAGCAAATTATATCAGAAGGATATACACATATAATAGCTACATGCATGAGCTGCGGAATTAGTGGAACTTATAATCTATTTCAACAAATATTAAACTTATACTCTGATAAAATTACATATCATTTGATAGATTGCAGATCATGTTCAATGGGAATGGGTTTTCTAATTGAAAAAGCTGTAAAAATGAAGGAAAATGGCATAAGTTTCGAAGAAATAGTAAAAGAATTAGAAAAACTAAAAACAAAAGAAGATTTCTTTTTTACTGTAGACAAATTGGATTATCTTTACACCAGTGGTCGTATTAAACGCTCAAGTAAAGTCGTTGGAAATCTATTAAACATAAAACCAATTATAACTTGCATCAAGAAAACTGGAAATTTGGAAGTTATAGATGCAGTAAGAGGCAGAAAAAAAGTCAACCAACAAATCCTTAATTATATAATTGACTTCGCAGCTAACAATCAAATAGACAATATCTATATAATGCATTCAAACCTACAAGAAAATGCAGATGAATTAGAAAAAGTAATACAAGATTACTATCCTAATGTTAAAATTTATAAGAGACCTATTTCTAGTCTTTTTGTTATACATACAGGTCCTCATATCTACGGGGCAGTCGTAACATTAAAATAAGGAAGGCATGATGCCTTCCCTTTTTAATTTAGTTTAATTTAGTTTGATCTAGTTTATTTTAATCCTCTTTTATTTTCTTCTTCTTTTTTGTTTTTCAAGTTGAATTCTTTTCTTGTCATAACATCAACTACTTTGCAGTTAACTTCTACAACATCTAATCCAGTCATTTTCTTTACACTTTGTTTTACAACTTCTTGTAGTTGTTGGAATACTTTTACAGCTGATACGCCATATTCTAATATTACTGATACATCAATTGCAGCTTCTTTTTCGCCAACTTCAGCATCAATACCTTTAGTTGCATTATATCCACCGAAAGTTTCTTGAATTCCTGAGAAGAATCCACCTTCCATATCTAAAACACCAGGAATTTCTCTAACTGCTATTGCAGCGATTTTTTGAACTACAGAGTTATCAAAAGTTAATTTTGATTCGTGTTTTTGTTCCT
>NZ_JAGYZD010000058.1 GCF_018371055.1 Finegoldia magna
GCCAACTTATGCCATGAGAATTATAAATGCGAGAAAGTTTGCCAACCTCAAATACGACGATTTGATTTCTCTTAAAATTTCTGTGAAAAAAGCGAAGAATTTCATACTTGTCGGAGGAGTATACCGCGGACAAAAATACAGCACCCAAGACGATTTGCTGGACATTTTGAGAATACAAGAAGGAAAAAACGTCACACAACTTAGTTTTTTGGAGTAGATATGAGATACAGTTATGACAACAGCTTAGATGGTTTGTTCACGGTGATTTTTGAACAGTACAAACACATTGAAAATTCAATTATCGTTGTGAAATCAGAGCAATTGGATTTTTTGAATGATGACATATACGTTGAAACAAATACTGACAAATCATCACGTGTAAAAAAATCGATAATAGACACATTCGGATTCAACTTTTATCGTAGCATAAACTACGCATTTGTCTCAGAAAATCCCGACAAATCGACCATTATCGCTAAGACAATCAAAAATATGTACACATACGGCTACAACTTCATCAACTCTTCCGACAAAATCGCTGTAGCATTCAACAGTCTGTGCAAATATTCAACAAGAGAACTCCACGCATACAAGGGTCTTCTCAGATTTAAAGAAATCCAAGACAATTTCTTGTTCGCAGAATTCGAACCTAACAACGACATTTTGGAATTACTAACATATCATTTCAAAAACAGATTGAGAAATGAAAAGTTTGTGATTTACGATAAGAGAAGAAACAAGTGCGCGATTTATGTGGACAATGATTTGGCATTTTACGATGTACAAGAAATTTTCAAAGAAGAATCTGATGAAGAGAAAATGTTTGAAAATTGCTGGATAGAATTCTACAATTCAGTCGGGATAAAAGAACGCCAAAACCTCAAACTTATGCAGAATAATATGCCGAAAAGATACTGGAAATATTTACCCGAAAAAAACAAAATTTAAATTTTGATTTTTAGCGAATTTTTTGTATAATAGTATTAATAAATGTTACATATTTTCATTTATTGATAAAATTTTAGGAGGAAAAAAATGAAGAAAACAGTTAAGGGAGAAGACGGAAAAGAATACACAATGAAAGAGAAAAAACCTTTTTATAAGAAGGTATGGTTTTGGGCACTTATAGTTATAGTTATTATTGCAGTAGCATCTCAAGGCAACAAGAAACCAGAAACTACAGTTAACGGTGAACAAACTAAAACGGAAGAATCTACTAATAAAACAGAAAAAAAAGAAGAAACTAAGGAACCAGAAAAACCAAAATATGAATTGACTCAAGTAAAACAAGAATCAGATGAATTTTCAACATATGTAACTGGTGTATTAAAAAATAACTCCGGTTCTGATAAAGGGTATATTCAAATTGAATTTCCTGTATATGATAAAGACGGAAATAAATTAGATTCAGCTTTCGCTAATGTTACGGAACTAAAGAAAGATAAAACATGGAAATTCAAAGCTGTATATTTAGGAACAGAAAAAGATGTAAAAGTTGACTTAAAAGATCCTAAAGTATCAGGATTTTAATAACACAATACTAATAAACTTCAAAAAATCCCTGAGCAATGCTCAGGGATTTTTGGTACTCCCACCCGGATTCGAACCGGGGATGCCCCCTTAGGAGGGGGGTATTATATCCAGCTTAATTATGGAAGCACATAAAACCGACTCAAATCGGCTTATGATACAAGAAGTGCTTCTAATAATTCGTAAGTGTATTTGGCACTTCTTTTTATTCTGGTTAATGTGTCTGCTTTTTCGTAAGGTTTTTTGACAACGAGACTTACTTCTCTCTTGTCGCCTTTTCCAGTGTCGATTACAACTTTTCCGACGATTTGTCCTTTTTTCAAAGGAGCTTTCAAGTCTTTTTTGATGTCGACTTTTTGTTGCAGACCTGTTTTTGTATTATACAAAATGGATACGTCTTCTGTCGGATAAATCTCAACGTTTTTGTCAACAACGCTGTTGACTGATTTCGTTTCGATTGGTTTTTCGCTGTTTAATATATTAATTGGCTCAAATGAATTTCTGACGTACTCCAATATTATTTTTTGGTAAGTATTTCTATCGTATTTTGTGGGAGCTCCCATCAATACGGAAACTACTTTGTTGTTCGGATTGTTTGATTTCAAACTCATCGTAGTTATCAAACAGTATCCAGCTTTTTCAGTTGTTCCTGTTTTAAATCCATCTACGCCTTCGATTTTTCCTAAAAATGGAACTGTAGTCACGCCTTCGTATTTTCTAGACGGCATACTAAGTTTTTGTGTTTTTGTGTAATTTAAAACTTGTGGGTAATTGTTGATTGTATAAGTGGTTAATTTCGCCAAATCTTTTGCACTCATCATGTTTTCCTTGTCGTTTTCAGGATAACCTGATGCAGAATAAAACTTCGCAGATTCCAATTCTAATTCGGCTGCTTTTTTGTTCATTCTTTGGACAAATTTTTCCACAGATCCTTCTGATTTTACTGCTAATTCGTCTGCGGCGTCATTTCCACTTACGATCATCATTCCCCTTATCAAATCATTTACAGTTACTTCTTCGCCTTTTTTAAGTTGCATAGTACTCGCTTCAGGCTTTGCGTATTGTGTTTGGATTTTGATTTTATCGTCGAGCTTGTATTTGTTTGCGTTGATATCTTCCATAACTAAAACATAAGTCATGATTTTAGTAAGCGATGCTATAGCATAAGGTTTGTTTTCGTTGTAATTCAACAATTCTTGGGAATAATCCTGTTCAATTGCGTAATACGCTTTTACTTTGTCTTCAAATCCCAACTTAGAGTCCGCTTTTGATAATGCAGGTTGAAATACAATAGCAAGTATTAACATTAAGGGTATTATTTTTTTAATACTCTTCATTTCTCACCTCATCTTTCCGATATAACTTCTTCGTACACTTTTATTACATCATCTGTAATTTTTTCTTCGGAATATACTTCTTTGATATCGTGTGATATTTTTTCCCTGTCGTATTTTTCAATATTGTCGTGCATATATCTTAACGCTTCGGCTAATTTCTCAACGTTAAATCTATCAACCAATATCCCATTTTCTTCATTTATTAAATGTTCTGGCCCACCGCATTTACTTGCGACCACAGGAAGTCCCGCGGACAACGCCTCCAAATACGCCAACCCAAAAGTTTCTGAATACGAATACAAGCAAAACATATCCGCATTATTGTAGCCCTCAACGATTTTTTCTCTTTTTGTTGATCCAGGAAGAAATACTTGGTCTGTCAAATTAAACTCTTCGACCATTTTAAGTAACGGTTTTCTCAAAAATCCGTCCCCATAAATCGTAAGCTTCACATTTCTATCGTTTGAAAAAGCAATGTTAAACGCTTCGATTAATTCTTTCGGACCTTTTGTCGTGATTACATTCCCAGTGGATACGATGTTGAAGATGTCTCCTCTTTTGAAATTCTCATTATTTTTGAAAATCGTAAGATTTGGAATAATCGCAATTTCAGTGGAATCTTTTCCAAATTCTTCTTTGATTTTCTCTTTGAATTTGGGACTTACAGTTATAAGCCCGTCTGTCCTATCGTAAGTTTCTTCGGCAATTCTTCTGTAAGAAGGTTTGATAGTGTCTTGGTTTACAACAGAATTGCATTCAGTAAGTACGAATGGAATGTTCAACTCTTTTGCAAGTTTGGATGCGTAGTATCCTTGGTCTGTAAAATAAGTGTGGATTACATCCGGTCTTCCTTCGATTTTCTCCACTTTTTTGTAGAAATGTCTAAGTACCAAATAAGAAAAGTCATAAAGGCTTTTGAAGATATATCTTCCAATCGGAAAATGAAAGGAATACACTTTGACATTATCTTTTATAAAATATTCACTTTTATATTTGCGAAAACGTCTAAGTGATCTGAAATCAAGAGCAATCAACACAACTTCTACGCCTTTTTTGGCTAGTGCAATTGCCTGATCCAATTCAAATATTCCGTTCATTTTGTATTTATCCGTCGGATATCCTCTAGCGATTATATAAGCCTTCATTTCTTTTCCTATCTTAATTTTAGTTTACTAGTCTATTATATCAAATCCTGTGTATTTTTGTAGCACTTCAGGAATTTTTATACTTCCGTCAGCTTGTTGATAGTTTTCGATTACAGCTGCAAAACAACGTCCAATAGCAAGTCCTGAACCGTTTAATGTGTGAACGTATTGTGGCTTATTATTTTCGTCACGATATCTTATATTTGCACGTCTTGCTTGGAAATCTTCAAAATTTGAACAGCTTGAGATTTCAACGTATCTGTTGTAGCTTGGCATCCACACTTCAACGTCGTAAGTCATTGCAGATGAGAATCCCAAATCTCCAGAGCAAAGTCTAACAACTCTGTATGGAATTTCCAACAATTGCAAGATTTCTTCTGCGTTATTCGTAAGTTTTTCTAATTCGTCATAACTTGTAGAAGGTTCAACAAATTTTACCATTTCGACTTTTTCAAATTGGTGATTTCTAATCAAACCTCTCGTGTCACGTCCAGCACTTCCAGCTTCTCTTCTGAAACATTGAGTAAACGCTGTATAATAAATTGGCAAACTTCCTTGTTCCAAAATTTCTCCTGCCAATAAATTAGTTACAGGAACTTCTGCAGTAGGAGCAAGATACATGTCGTCTTTTTCGCAGTAAAACATATCTTCTTTGAATTTTGGAATTTGACCTGTACCCATCATCGCACTTGGACTCATCAATACTGGAGTATTCATTTCAGTGTAACCTTGTTTATCAGTGTGAAGATCCACCATGAAATTCATCAAAGCTCTTTCAAGTCGTGCGCCTTTTCCTTTGAACACGCTAAATCTTGATTTGGAAATCTTAGTTGCTCTTTCGAAATCCAAAATATCCAAGTCAACGCCCAAATCCCAGTGAGCCTTAATATCAAAATCAAATTTTCTTGGTTCGCCCCATTTTCTCATTTCCAAATTCTCAGTATCATCCAAACCAACAGGAACATCTTTGTTAGGAGTGTTTGGAATTTCCATCAAATATTCTCTGATTTCTTCGTCGATATCTTTCAAATCGTCATCCATAGATTTGATATCATCAGATAACTTCTTCAAGTTTTTGAAAAGTTCTGTAGTATCTTCTCCGTTTTTCTTCATTTGTGGAACTTGTTTAGATAATTTGTTTTGTTCCGCCTTCATTGATTCTACTTTTTGAATAACTTCACGTCTTTTTTCATCAGTATCCAAAAGTTTTTGAATTGGATATTCTCCTCTTCTTTTTTTAAGCGCTTCAACGATTTCTTCTGGATTGTTTCTAATTCTTTTAATATCTAACATAACTTTCTCCTTATAAAACAATAAAAAAACTCATACCAAGGGACGAAAATTACGTTTCCGCGACTGCCACCCTAATTAGCATAAGCTCTCTCAACTAATAACGCATAGAAGTTAGATTCATTATCTTCATATACTTATTCGCACCACACATAAGCTCTCTGAATTACTCCAATAATTACTATTTCTTCATCAACTGCAATATTCAACTATATTAATGTATATTTTACCACAAACTATCTAGTTATGTCAATGTATAGCTCAATTACAACGTTTTTAGATTTTTAATTGCATATTAGAGATAATTTGTATACTAGCATTTTGCACGAACATCTGACTACAAAAACAAAGAAATTCATCGCTTGTGAACCTAAAATCTCAAGCGCAGCTTCGCTTTGGCGCGAATGAGATTTTTGACGGTTCCCTTCGCTGGAATTTCTGATTGTTTTTTCCGTATGATGTTCTTAGCAAAAACGCTAATATGATTTAATTAATACTATAAATTTTCAAAAAACACAAACGTGCAAATTGCTAATCTGACTTGTAAGCTTTATTAAGTCTTGTCACCAATATGACCAACTTTTTCGTAAACAAAAAACACCAAGCTCATCTCACAAGATTTGCTCAGTGTTATTTTCTACATATCTTTGTCTGCATTTTGGAAAAATTTTGCTACATATCCTATTACTACTAAAACCAAGAATACTTTCATCAAGAATTTTAAAATACTAACAGTTATTCCCATAATTCCCATCATGATATTCAAAGCCAAAATAGCCAAGAATATGTACAAAATGTATTTTAAATATTTGTTATCCATACTCCACTTCCTTTATATTTCTTCTTTTGCAAAAAATCTTCTGTAAATAAATCTAATTACCAACACTGCTAATGCTATTTTGATGAAAACTTTCAAGAATGAGTAGGCAACAGCTCCAATCGCTACCAAAATTCCTACAATTGCGCCGCCTAATCCCAATATCAAACCAAAAGTTCCCAAAATAGCTGCGAAAACTATTGATAGAATAACTATCAAAATAACAAATGCTAAAGTAATCATAACTGCCTCCCTTTGCTTTATACAGTACCTTTTATTACATTATAGCATAATAATCCCTTATTCACAACAAGCATTAGGAGATAATTCAAAAGATTTTATAAAAAACTTACCGTTTTTTTGTTCCAATTTAAGTTCCGATTTGATATCATCTTCCAAAATAATTTCCTTCGAAGTGATTTTGCACACCACTGGTTCGAACGCCCACTCTTCATCATTTTCCATCACATAATACGAATTGTCATCCTTAGAATACACGACATTTTCCTTGTTTGTGACATCATCTGATGAAATATTCGCATATTTTATCAACACAGCATCCACCAAATTTTTGTCCACCTTCAAAATCTTTGCGTTTTCTCTTGTTTGTTTGAATGCATCTGGATTTTGTTTTTTCAATTCGTCTATCTTGGATTTGTCCTTGTCAGAATCCAGAGCTTCGCTTGGAAAATTCGCCACGAAATTTTTCAGCGTGATATCTTTTGGTGATTCGAAGCTTTCTCCGTAGAAAAATGTATCCAACGAATTTACCACCTCTTCGCCATTATAATCGTAGGGTTTGTTGAAATTCGAAGCGATTTTATCGACATCAGATTTTTCCAACCTACCGTCTTTTGAAATGTCCACATTTTTGAATCCGTCATTCAAATAATCTGCCACATAAGCCTTGTTTTCTTCGGTAATTTCGGGTATTTTCTTCGAACAAGATGCTACAAATACGACAGCAAAAATCACAAGTGCGATTTTAAATAATTTGTTTTTCATATTTCCTCCCACATCCTATTAACATTATTATATATGAAAATCAAACAAAAAAACACTGACGGAAGTTTAACCAACTCCCAAATCAGTGTTTTCGACTAACATCTCGACTTTCGGATGATTTTTCAAATCGTAGTGATTTTCCAAAAACCACTTCACAAGCTCATCATCTCTTTTGATTGGCGTAGAATTATTTATGAAAATATTAATAGTAATCCATTTAAAATTAGCCAAACCAATCTCAATGTCGCGCTCAATCATTTCCTTAGTTTGACCCTTGATTCCAACCATTAAACAAGCCGAATCAAAATAATCGGACACCTCTTTTACATCAGTAAATTTCGCATTTTTGTTGAGGACATTCTCTCTAAAATCGTAATCGAACGATTCAATCCCCGTCTTAAACAAAATTTCGCATCCGAAAAACTCCCTGATTTCGTGAAGTCTATTCTTGAAAATATAATGAGCTTCGAAAACCAATGTGTTAATATTCTTTTCTTCAATTAAATTCTTGATGTCGATTTTCGTTTGTTCTGGAAGTTCGAACACATTTCCCGAATTAATACATTCCAAAACACCGAATTCGCCAGTCACATTTTGAAGAATCTCACGATTTTCACGAACAGCATCATCCATATCCATAGTATTGTCTTCAATGTAATCGCAAAAAGTGCATTTGCCCCAAAAACATGGTCTGCCTTTCAAAAGCACTATCTCGCGTTTTAATTTTTCCTCTATCTTAGCGTATCGATTCAAGCTTAATCCTCTTAACAGCTGCCATCACGACACTAAATGAAATAAGTCTGTCAAAAAATTCCATAAAATATTGGTTGATAAAAGATGCTGCAGCTGGATTGACTCCCTTGTTAATCATGAATCTTACGATAACATCACTTCCTGAGCTTGTAACCCCACCAAAAATATATCCTTGAATAATAGCACCCAAAATAGCGCCTGGAAGTACAGCCAATAAAAGTGCAGGAATAGTGTGCAATTTCTTGAAATATCCCTTTTCGTACAAAATTCCAACCATAAACACCATAAGCATACCCGTAGGAGCAAATGGAAGAGCAAATGGATCGAAAAGAACTTGGTTCAAAACTGACGATAAAAGCGCAGTCACAACCCCGTATTTCCATCCAAATAGCATACACACTAAAAGTGAACCAATGTGATCCAATAACAAAGGAACCTTCGTACTAACAGCGATAAAAGCACCAAGGCAGTTGATTGTAATGCAAATCGCTATAGTAGTCAACAATTTCGTATTCGTTTTTCTCAATAAAAAAACCTCCTAATAAAATATAGGAGAACTCAAAAATAACGCCTTGTT
>NZ_JAGYZD010000348.1 GCF_018371055.1 Finegoldia magna
CTTTATAGGTAGTTCGGTATTTAAAAGAAGAGTTTCAGCTACATTCATTCTTTTTCTTTGGGTGTATTCTGTAATGCTTTGACCATATTTTTCTTTGAACAAATTTTTTAGTTTAGTACCGCTCATTTTAGATATTTTTTCAAGGGTTTCTTGATTTACATTCATAGTGAAATGATCATCTAAAAATCTTGCTACATCTTCAAGTGCTTTATTATCATCAGATTCAATTTTATATTTTTTCCTATTTAAGTAGGTATCTATAACAATGCTTACCCATTCATTTGCTTTGGCTTTAAAGAAAAAATCAGCGGCAGGAGGGTCCATCTTACAATTTAATATTTCCATTGCCACTTTTTCTAAGGATTTTGTAAGAATTATTTGATTAGGTTGAAGTAAAGCTGAATAAAATGATTCTGGATTAATGTTAATAGATGCTAAATGTTTTTCTATTAGTTCTTTTTTAAAACCAATGGAAACAGCAAGATAACAACAATTCTCGTGTAATAAAAAAACAAAGTCATCTCTTATATTGTCAAAATCAAGAGTATATAAGGAGTTTGGCGTCAAAGTTTGATAAGGGTTAAATTTTTCACCGTTTGCACTTACAATATAGCTAGAGCATATCGAAACATAGTTTTCCATACTATAAGTACTATTTTGAATAACTTCTTCTTTGATATAAAAATCGTGGATATCAATAATAAATTCATTTCCTTCATAAAACCAATATAGGCCTTCTGCATTAATTGAATCATCTTTACTCCAACAAAATGTATGCCCTGCACTTGAATATTTCTTATTATTTTTACATTCATCTACGTTCATATATTCTTTTACAAAATCATAATATGTCATAACACACTATCCCTTTTAGACAATATTCCAATTAGCCTTATTAATTCAAAACTATTGTATTAGTAATTATAACTGATGTATAATAAAAACGCAATGATAATTATTATCTCCTAGGCAAATTTGAATCTAATAGGAATATTAAGGAGGGGAATATGAAAATTTATAAAAGGCTTTTTTCCTATGTGCCTGAAGAAAAACATAATGGATATATAGCAGTTTTTTTATCAGCACTATCTGCATTTCTAATGGTGTACGGATATTCGTTACTGTATAAACTTTTAAGAAGTTCAATTGTTGAAGGAGATTTATTAGTAGCTAGGACTTTGTCCATTCAAGCTGTCTTATATTTGACGATAGGGGCACTAGTTTACTTTTTGTCAAACTTTT
>NZ_JAGYZD010000349.1 GCF_018371055.1 Finegoldia magna
AGTCTTTGAGATTTGGCTTATTTTGTTTAGTTTTTCTTAATAATTTTGTAGACTTTGAACGCTTGATTTTGTGCTATAATCAATGTGAACGGAGGATAATAATCTATGAAAAAAATTACAGTTTTTTTATTAGCTATTTTAATTTCACTCTCATCAACTATCAGCTTTGCTGGTGAAATAGACACCAAGGTTGTTGATGAAAAGTGGGGTAAGCCAACTTTTGTGTATGGTGAAAGCTTAGATAAATCTCAAATTAGAAAAACAAAAGGACTTTTAAATATTGAGGATGACAGTAATATTAAGTCGGTTATGGTAACTTATAATGATTTATTGAAATACATCGGAGGAGATGATTCAAATCCAGGAAGTATGATTTCAAGCGTTTTGGTGAAAAAAGAAAATAAGAACAAAGGGATAAAAGTCAATATAACAACACCAAAAAATATTACATTAATTACCGAAAAACAATATGAAAATGCTGCAATTACAGCAGGTGTAAAAGACTGCACAATAATGGTGGCTGCAGTGAGACCAGTAACTGGAGAATCAGCGTTGACTGGTGTATTCAAAGCTTTTGAGTCAAATGGTGAAAAGCTTGACAGTGACAGAATAAAAGTTGCCCAAGAAGAACTAGAAGTTGTTAGTGATATTAACAAAGAAAACAAAGATAAAGGCGACTTTAATAGAGACAAATTAAATGATGTTATTGTCGTAATAAAAGATAATATTGCGAACATCAATATTAACAACAATGGTCAAGCTCCAACTCTTGAAGAAATTAAAAAGATTGTCAACGACGCAATCAAAGAGAATAATCTTGAAAATGTAATCACAGAAGATCAAAAACAAGAATTGGTAAATTTTTTCGAAAAATATTCTAATGTGAAATCTATTGATTCAAAAGATATTAAGGATGAATTGTCTAATATTTCTGGTAAAGTTATAGAAGGAGCTAAGGATATTTATAAAAAAGCAGAAGACGCAGGTATTATTGATAAAATAATTAACTTTTTCTCTTCAATCATAAAATCAATTGCAGATTCTTTTGATTCAAATAAATAACAAATTAAGAGGCTTTTTTAGTCTCTTTTTTTAATTTTAAGATATAAGAAATAATATCAATCCAACTTGTAATCATTATAAAATATGGTATAATTAAATTGTAAATTAAATAGGAAAGGATGATTATTTATGTCATTAATTAAAAAACACGTTGAAGAATTTAAAGTTCCTGCTTATC
>NZ_JAGYZD010000350.1 GCF_018371055.1 Finegoldia magna
CTTTCTCTAAACCATCTATCCCTCTTTTTCTTAAATTTGTTTCAAGCCTAAATCCCAAGATGTGTGAAAACATTCCTGAAACAAAATAAAATACCGCTCCAATTGTTAGTGTAATAACAGATTTTAATGCTAAGTTCTCTGCACCAGATAAATTTGAATTAATTATTAACTTATCCAGAAATTTGTAGATTAAATAATATCCATATACCGTAAGTACAGCAGATATAGCAGAAAAGACTATAGCTAAAACCCCAAGATATTTTTTATCCTGTACATAAGCAAATAGTTTTTTGTAAATCTTCATAATCATCTCCCCTTTCTTTGATGTTCCTTTTAGGTATAAATTTACTTAGCTGATAATAGCTATCATTGCGTTTTTATTATACATCGGCTATAATTACTAATACAATGGTTTTTAATTAATAAGGCTAATTGGAATATTGTCTAAAAGGGATAGGTGCATTATGACATATTATGATTTTGTAAAAGATTATATGAAAGTGGATGAATGTAAAAACAATAAGAAGTATTCAAGCGCAGGACACACTTTTTGTCGGAGTAAAGAAGATTTAACTTATGCAGATGGCTTGTATTGGTTTTATGAAGGAGACGGATTCATTATCGATGTCCATGACTTTTATATAAGTGAAGAAGTAGTTCAAAATAGCACTTATAATATGGCAGATTATGTTTCAATATACACAAGCTACATAGTCAGCGCAAATGGAGAAAAATTTAATCCGTATCAAACGCTTACCGCAAACTCTTTATGTACTCTTGATTTTGATAATATAAAAGATGACTTCCTATTTTTATTACATGAGAACTGCTATTATCTTGCTGTTTCCATAGGCTTTAAAAGAAAACTTTTGGAAAAGCACCTATCATCCATTAATATCGATCCAGAATCTTTTTCTTCGAACTTATTTCAAACTAATCAAATTATACTTACAAAGGCCCTAGAAAAAGTGGCAATGGAAATCTTGAATTGTAAGATGGATGCTCCTGCCGCCGATTTTTTCTTTAAAGCCAAAGCAAATGAATGGGTGAGTATAGTAATAGATACCTACTTAAATAGGAAGAAATATAAAATTGAGTCTGATGATAATAAAGCACTTGAAGATATAGCAAGATTCTTAGATGATCATTTCGCCATGAATGTAAATCAAGAAACCCTTGAAAAAATATCTAAAATGAGCGGAACAAAATTAAAAAATTTGTTCA
>NZ_JAGYZD010000351.1 GCF_018371055.1 Finegoldia magna
ATAAAAGAAATCGTAAAGAAAACTCATGGAAAAGAAGTTCTAACAGGTATCGGTGGATTTGCTGGTTTATTTAAACCAGAAATCTCCGATATGAAAGAACCTGTATTAGTTAGTGGAACTGATGGCGTTGGAACAAAAATCAAATTAGCCATGGAACTAGACAAACACGATACAGTTGGTATTGATTTGGTTGCAATGTGTGTTAATGATGTTTTGTGCCAAGGAGCAAAGCCATTGTTTTTCTTGGATTACATAGCTACAGGAAGCTTGAAACCAGAAAAAATGGCGGATTTGGTTCGTGGTGTAGCGGAAGGTTGTACACAATCAGAATGTGCATTAATCGGCGGAGAAACTGCCGAAATGCCAGGATTATACAAAGAAAATGATTATGATTTGGCGGGATTTGCAGTTGGAATTGTAGACCGCGACAAAATAATCGATGGAAGTGACATTAAAGAAGGAGATGTTGCAATATCTCTATCTTCAAGTGGAGTTCACAGCAATGGATTTTCACTTGTAAGAGCAGCGTTGGATATGGCAAATGTAAAATTATCTGACAAATTTGAAGATACTACAGTTGGAGAAAGACTTTTGGTTCCTACGAGAATTTACGAAAAAGAAATCTCAGCTTTATTAAAAGAAGTTGAAATCAAAGGTATTGCCCACATCACAGGTGGTGGATTGTACGAAAATGTACCAAGAATGTTACCTGAAAATATCGGAATAGAATTTGACTTAAAAGAATCAGAAATTGATCCTGTGTTCAAAGCTATTCAAGAATGGGGAAATGTAGAAACAAAAGAAATGTTCTCCACATTTAATATGGGAATTGGAATGGTAGTTGTAGTAGACGCAAAAGATGTGGATAAATCTCTTGAAATATTACAAAAAATAGATCCAAAAGCAAAACAATGCGGAGTTTGCAAACAAACAGAAACGAAAGTTGCAATTAATTTGGACTAATTTTTGGAAAAATGAAAATTTCTAAATAAGAATATACTTTTGAATTTCGGTTCAGAAAATTTAAAAACCTAAGTCAAAATACTTTTGCCAAAAGGATTGTCCAACATATAAATTTATAAAATCAACAACCATTTATTTTTCGAAATTAAATGGTTGTTTTTGAATTGACGAATTGTCAAATCAAATGCAACACCTATGGTAAGAAACCAAAAAGTTCTTCTTTAGGTGTTTTATATTGTATACATTTTCTAGGTCTATTAT
>NZ_JAGYZD010000059.1 GCF_018371055.1 Finegoldia magna
TCAGTAAATTAGCTATTAATAACTCTTACGCTGGTTTTGAAGCTGTTAGCGGCATACCTGGAGACATTGGAGGGGCTATTACAATGAATGCAGGTGCATATGGAACAGAAATGAAAGATATTGTTCACAGAGTTAAGGTTATTGATACAGATTTGAATGTAAAATATTTTAACTGTGATGAGATGGATTTTTCCTACAGACATTCAAGAGTTCAAGATGAAAAATTAGTCGTTTTGGAAGTTGAATTTTTGCTAAAAAAAGGTGATCAACAAGAAATCCTCAATAATTTTCACGATTACACAGAAAGAAGAACATCAAAGCAACCATTGGAACTTCCTTCATGTGGCTCTGTATTCAAAAGGCCAGAAGGACATTTTGCGGGACAATTGATTGATGAAGCAGGGCTTAGAGGATACAGATACAATGATGCAATGATTAGTGAAAAACACTGTGGATTCATAGTCAATGTTGGAGATGCAAAATGCTCTGACGTTGTAGCGGTTATAGAACATGTGCAAAAAGTCGTGTTTGATAAGTTCAATGTGAAGTTAGAACCAGAAGTGAGAATTATCGGTGGAAGATAAAATAAAATTAACCAGAGAATATCACGTGCATTCAGTTTACAGTCGTAACAATCACGGCAAAAGTACAATCGAAGAAATTGTACAAGAAGCGAGAGCAAAAAAATTAAAGACTATAAGCATAACTGATCACGGTCCTGGACACTTAATGTACGGAATAAAAAGAAAATTAATTCCTGTACAACGTGAAGAAATTGATAGGCTCAAAGAAAAGTACGACGATATTGAAATTCTGATGGGAGTTGAAGCCAACGTAATTGGATACAATGGAGAGATAGATATTAGAGAAGAAGAAAAAAAGTATTTTGATTTTATCAATCTTGGATTTCACGATGGAGTTAGATTTGTAGACAAAAAATCTTTTTATAATTATCATGTTTTAAAAAGAATGAGCTGGATGGGACAATCGGTCAGAGAAAAAATGATTGATTTGAACACAAATACAATGGTAAAAGCGTTGGAGAACAACGATATTTTTATAATAACGCATCCAGGAGATAAAATAGATGTGGATATAGACAGAATCGCACAAACATGCGAAAAAACAAACACGGTTATGGAGATTAACAATCATCATCCACATTTATCAGTAGAAGAAATCAAAATTTCTTCACATTATAATGTTAAATTTAGTTTAGGGAGCGATGCTCATCACAGAAAAAATATTGCAAATGTGAATGATAGCATCAGAAGAGTAATTGAATCAGGGTTGGATATTAGTAGAATTATAAACATCGATTAGGAGAATTCATGGAAGTTGTAATTATTACAGGAATGAGTGGGGCTGGTAAAAGTGCCAGTAGCGATATTTTTGAAGATTTAGGATATTATACATTGGATAATATGCCGCCATCTCTTTTATTGAGTTTTATCGATTTGACTACAAAAAGCAAGAAAAAAATCAACAAAATAGCTTGCGTAGTAGATATTAGAGGTGGAGAATTCTTCGCTGATTTGATAAAGTCCATAACACTTTTGAAAAATCAAAGTATTGATGTTAAAATTTTGTATTTGGATGCATCAGATGAAATTCTAATCAGAAGATACAAAGAACATAGAAGACCACATCCGTTGGCAGTCAATGGAAATATTTCTCAGGGGATTTTTAACGAAAGAGAACTTCTAAGTGAAGTTAGAAATTCAGCAGATTCAATTATCAACACTTCTAATTTGACATTGGGAGAATTGAGAAGAAAAATCTTATCTGCATTTTCACTCAAAGATGTAGACACAAAACTTGCGATATCTGTTGTATCATTTGGATTTAAGCACGGAATATTGCTAGATGCAGATTTGGTATTTGATGTTAGATTTCTTCCAAACCCTTATTATATCGAAGAATTAAAAAAATCTTCAGGGCTGAATACAGATATTAAGGAATATGTATTTGGATTTGAAGAAGCAAATGAATTCTTGGACAAATTAGTGGATATGATGGAATTTTTGATTCCTAAATATTCAAAAGAAGGAAAAACAAACTTGGTTATAGGAATAGGATGCACCGGCGGAAAGCACAGGTCCGTTGCAATAGCACAAGCTTTGACAACAAGGCTTGAGGGAAATGGAGAAAAAGTTTATGTATCCCACAGAGACCAAAAATTTTGGTAAAAAAATAGTAACTATAGGCGGAGGAACAGGTAATTCTATATTGCTAAGAGGCGTCAAAAATTTCACATCAAACATAACGACTATTGTAACTGTAGCTGATGATGGTGGAGGAAGTGGAGTTCTCAGGGAAGATTTGGGAATGTTACCTCCTGGTGATATTAGAAACTGTCTTGTGGCACTTGCTAATACTGAACCTATAATGGAAAAATTAATAAATTATAGATTTTCAAATGGTCAATTAAAAGGTCAGAGCTTAGGGAATTTATTGATAGCTGCGATGAATGATATATGTGGCGATTTCAACGAGGCAATAAAAGAAATAAGTAACGTACTTGCGATTACAGGAAAAGTACTGCCAATGACTTTGGATAATGTCAAATTATTTGCTGAATTGGAAGATGGATCTACTATTGAAGGTGAATCGAACATCACGTTTTTGAATAGAAAAAACGGAGGTAAAATCAAAAGGGTATACACATCACCTAAATTGCTTTTGCCATTAAAAGAATCCATAGATAGCATAATGGATGCAGATATTGTTCTATTAGGACCAGGATCGTTATACACATCTATAATTCCCAATCTTTTAGTAACAGACATATCACAAGCACTAAAAGAAACAAAGGCAGAAGTTGTGTACATATTAAATATTATGACACAACCTGGAGAAACTAATGGTTACAGCGTTACAGATCATGTAGTTGCCATTATTGATCACGCAAATTCAAACATTATCGACAAAATCGTCGTTAATTCCAAGGAAGTAGACAAATATGCGAAATACAGATACAAATCAATTGAAAACTCTACGCCGATTTATATTACAGATGAAGATCGCGAAAATATGGAAAAATTAGGCATAGAAATCATAGAAGCTGATATATGTGATATTAGCTATGATTATATTGTGCATGATTCGAATAAATTGATGAAAACTATATTAGAAAGATATTAGTATGAATACGATTATTGAAAAATTAGACGGACAAAACAAAATACATGCACTTGAAAAAGCTGCAGATTTAATAAAAAATGGAAGTGTAGTTGCATTTCCAACAGAAACAGTATACGGATTAGGAGCAAATGGATTAGATGAAGAAGCTTGCAAAAAAATATTCGATGTCAAGAGAAGAAAAAGAGACAATCCACTAATCTTGCACGTAACTAACTATGAAATGGTCAGAAATTTATCGTCAGAAATCACTGAAGATCAAAAAAAATTGATGGATAATTTGTGGCCAGGTCCATTGACTATAATTTTCAAAAAAAGTGACAAGGTTAATGACGTTGTAAGTTGTGGAGGAAATACAGTTGCAATTAGAAATCCATCGGATGAAATCGCAAGATTTTTGATAGATAAATCAAATTGTCCAATAGCAGCTCCATCTGCAAATAAATCGGGAAGACCATCACCAACTAATGCACAAGATGTGTATAGTGATATGAAAGGTGAGATTGAAATGATTTTGGATGGAGGAAGTTGTAACATTGGAATTGAATCCACTGTTGTCGATTTGACGGAGAAACCGTACACAATACTTAGACCTGGTTTTTACACAAAAGAAGATTTGGAAGAGTATTTGGATGAGGTTGTGTATGATAAATCTTTAATCGATTCTAACACTGTTCCGAAATCCCCAGGACAAAAATACAAGCACTATGCACCTAAAACAAAACTCATAGTAATCAAAGGAAACATGGATAACATACAAAATTATGTGGATAGTTTAGGAATAAAAACAGAAGATATTGGATTTATCCTATGTGAAGAAACAGCTGAAAATGTAAATTTCAAAAACGTAAAAATTATTTCAAAAAGAGATGATTATTTGAATTTTGCACATAACATATTCACTTACCTCAGACAATTAGATAAGTTTAATTACAAATTATTGATTTGTGAAGGGGTAAATGAACAAAAAATGGGTATAAGTATTATGAATAGGCTTAAAAAATCTTGTGCCAACAACATAGAAATAATTTAGTATGTTATAATAATAAGCATAAAGTTTATTTTATAGGAGGAAGTATGAGTAAAGTAACTGTATTTGATCATCCGTTGATTAAACACAAATTAACAATTTTACGTGACAAAAGCACGGGAAGTAATCAATTTAGACAGTTAGTTTCTGAAATAGCAACTTTAATGTGCTATGAAGTAACAAGAGATTTTAAATTAGAAGATTGCGAAGTAGAAACTCCGATAGGAAAAACAACAGGACAAACTTTAAGTGGTAAAAAGTTGGGAGTAGTTCCGATTTTAAGAGCTGGTTTGGGAATGGTTGAAGGATTTTTGAGTGTGCTACCAGCAGCAAAAGTTGGACACATTGGTTTATATAGAGATCCAGAAACTTTGAAACCTGTTGAATATTATTGTAAATTACCAAAAGATGTAGAAGAAAGAGATATCATCGTTGTAGACCCAATGCTTGCAACAGGTGGTTCTGCAGAAGCCGCTATCACTTTCTTGAAAGAACATGGTTGCAAGAACATCAAATTGGTAAATATAATTGCTGCTCCAGAAGGAATCAAAATGGTTCAAGAAAAGCATCCAGATGTTGATATATACGTTGCAGGTCTTGATGAAAAATTAAACGAGCACGGATATATCGTACCAGGATTAGGAGATGCAGGAGACAGATTATTTGGTACTAAATAGCTTTAAGCTTTTAGTTATATACTTATGGTTTTAGAATATATTCTTATTCTAAAACCATCTCTAATTAGGAGGTGAAACAATGTCAGATACTGCTATATCAAAAATAAAAGAAGCTGAAGAAAAGGCTAAGCTTATTGTCGATGAAGCTAATGAAAATAAAAAACGCATTTTAGAAGATGCAAAATCAGAAGCTTCGCAAAAATACGATGAAATTATCAACGAAGCACAAAAAGTTCGAAATGAAAAATTAGAATCTTCTAAGAACAAAGCGATAGAAGAATCAAAGGAACTTGAACAAAAGGCTAAGTTGAATAACGAAAGTATTAAAAGCATCGACACTGATACAGTTGAAGGACTTGTAAACAAAATCGTTGAAAGGATAGTGAGTTAATGGCTATTGTAAAAATGAGCAAATTTGATTTGTTTTCATTTGATTATGATAGAGAAAAATTACTCGAAAATCTTCAAAAGTTTAATTATGTTCATATCGATGAGAAGAAGTTAGAAGAAGATAATCAATATGTAAAGAATTTAGATAATTCTGAACAAATTGTTAGCACTAGTGAAAAGCTTACCAAAGTAAAATGGGCTATAGATTTGCTTGAAAAGTATTCGGAAAAGCACAATAAAATTGACGAACTAAAGCAAGGTAAGAAAACATTTAGACTAGAAGAACTTACAAAAAAAGCTCTTGATTTTGACTTCGGTAAGCATTACAAAGAGCTTTCATCATTGGACAAACAACTAACTGAACTCGATCAAAATAATCAAACTTTGAATCAAAAAAAATCTGAATTAATTCCATGGGAAAAATTGGACTTGGATATTTCAAAGATTGATGATTTCAAAAGAGTTAAGGTGGTTACGGGAACTGTAAGTGATAAATTCATCGATCAGTTAAAATTAAACACAAAAGACATTGAAGATATTTATATCGAGGAGATTTCTCGTAATTCAGGTTTTGTGTACTTGCTTGTTATCGCTAAGGACTATAAGAAAGCTTCAGATATTCTTAGGGATAATGGATTTGTAAACATTAATATTAAATCACATGGATTTGTAAAAGATGAAATTAAAAATATTGATGAACAAATAAAAACAAACAACGAGCAATACAAGAAAATCGAAAATCAAATTAAATCAAAAACAGATTTGACTGAACAATTTAAGATTTATCATGATTATCTGGAAAACAATAGCTTGAAAGAAGAAGCTACTAGCAAGATTAAGAAGACAGATAAGATTGATATAATCGAAGGATATATTCCTTCTGATAAAGAAAAAGATTTTGAAAATCTGCTACAAAATTCATTAAATAATAAGTATTATTTAGAGATGAAACCAGCGGATAAGGATGATCCAAATGTGCCTATTATCCTTAAAAACAGAGGATTTGCAAAAGCTTTTGAAAGTATTACTGGAATGTATTCATTGCCAAAATACAATGAGGTTGATCCAACACCATTATTGGCACCATTCTATTGTTTCTTCTCTGGAATGATGATTGGTGATTTAGGATATGGATTGATAGTATTTTTAGCAATATTAGTGGCACTCAAGGTTTTTAATCTTGATGAAAAGAAAAAGCAATTCTTGAAGTTCTTTATGTTCATTTCAATTGCTTCAATGTTCTGGGGATATATTTACGGATCATTCTTTGGTGGAATAGTACCAATGACACCAATCATTGACACAAGTAAAAATGCTATGACTTTAATAGTTTTATGCTTAATCTTTGGTTTTATACATTTATTCTTTGCATTGGGAATCAAGGCTTATATGTTGATTAGAGACCACAAGCCTTTAGATGCATTTTATGATGTAGGACTATGGTATTTAATTATTATTAGTATATTAGTTTTACTAATTGGAAAGTCGTTAGCATTACCAGCTATGGCGTTGACTATTGCAAAATGGATTGCTATAGCATCGGCTGTTGGAATAATTCTTACAGCGGGAAGAGATGCTAAAAGTATTGGTGGTAAACTTGGATCAGGATTATATTCGTTGTACGGGATTTCTGGATGGATTGGAGATTTCGTATCTTATATGAGACTTATGGCTTTAGGTTTATCAGGAGCATACATTGCAGTAGCAATTAACATGATCGTAAAAATGATGGCAGAATCAAGTGTTATAGGATTTATTTTTGGACTTATCGTATTCGTGGTATTCCAAGCATTTAACGCATTCTTGTCTTACTTGTCAGCATATGTTCACTCTGCAAGATTGATTTTCGTAGAAATGTTTAACAAGTTCTACGAAGGTGGAGGAGTGCCATTCAAGAAACTTATAACAGAATCAGAATATTTTAACATAACAAACAAATAGGAGGATATTATGGAAAAATTCTTTTTAGAAAACGGTGGATTAGTTTTAGGAGTATTATCAGTAGTAATAGCAGTTTTGTTCTCAGGTATGGGATCTGCTAAAGGTGTAGGTATGGCAGGGGAAGCTGCAGCAGGAGTAGTTATTGAAGAACCAGAAAAATTCGGTAAATCATTAGTACTTCAATTATTACCAGGTACTCAAGGTTTATACGGATTCGTAATTGGTATCTTAATTTTATTCAAATTAGCTGGTGGAAATATTTCATTGGCTCAAGGATATGTTTACATCGCAGCTGCATTGCCAGTAGGTGTTGTAGGATATTTCTCAGCAATCGCTCAAAGTAAGGTAGCAGTTAGTGGTATCAATATCTTAGCAAAGAATGAACCTCAACAAGCAAAAGGTATTATTTATGCCGTAATGGTTGAGTTATATGCCATCTTAGCATTTGCTATTTCATTCTTATTAATGAACCAAATCCAAGCTTAGTGGTGATTTAGATGTCTAATTTAGATAATATAATTAATGAAATTCTTGAGGATGCAAAAAAAGAATCTGAAGAGATTCTTAAAAATGCAAACCAAGAAAAAGAAAAAATCATTGAAACTAAAATAGACCAGGCTAATCAAGAAAAAGATACAATATTAAAAAAAGCAGAATCTGAGGCAAAAGGTGTTTATGACAGACATTTATCTCAAGTTGTTTTGAAATCAAGAGATGATGCACTTTTTGCAAAACAAGAAGTAATCGATAGTATTTTACAAAAAATTAAAGATAAATTAAAGAATATGTCACTTGAAGATTATAAAAAATACCTAACAAATAGTTTATCCAAAATGGATTTGAATAGTGATGATTTGTTAGTATTACAATCTGATAAGTATGATAGTTTGAAGAACGAAAGCTTTAATGTAAAAATATCAGATGAAACTGTTGATAGTGGATTTTGTATTAAAAGAGGTAATGTATTAATCAACAATAATTTTTCTTCACTGGTCGATTCAATGAAAGATGAATTGGAAGTAGAAATTGCAAAAACTCTTTTTAAGAAGTAGGTGATAATATGAAAAAAGAAGATTTCATACATCAATCTGCTATAACTCGTGTCAAAGAAAAGGAATT
>NZ_JAGYZD010000060.1 GCF_018371055.1 Finegoldia magna
AAAAATCTGGAAAAGAAAGAGATAACCATAACTTGTTGGGGCGATTATATGAATCACATAACTCAAATTCGCCAAGCAAAAGCTACAAATTATGATTTTACGGATTCTTTTGCGGTTATTAAAGATATCGTGGGTAAGAGTGATTTATCCATAGTCAATTTGGAGACGACTATTGCAAAGAATGCATCAGACATGAGTGGTTATCCAGAATTTGCAACACACGAAAATGTCATAAAAGCATTCAAAGATACGGGATTTGATGTCGTAAGTACTGCGAATAATCACTCTTACGATAGAAGATTGAAGGGGATTGACCTCACGATAGATGCTATTGAAAAGTACGGTTTGAAAAGGACTGGTACGTTCAAGGAAAATGAATCGACCAATCCACTTATCGTAGATGTCAAAGGAATAAAGGTTGGATTTTTCTCATATACACAAATGCTCAATGGCTACGAAAAATTGATGCTCAATTCTGGAAGAGACACTGCTGTGAATTTGATTAATATGGAACAAATCCAAAAAGATGTGGATTATTTAAAGCAAAATCACGCAGATGTTATAATGTGCTACATGCATTGGGGAGAGGAATATTCTGATTATCCTAACTCTTATCAGAAAAACACGTTCAAGAAATTTTCAGATATGGGAGTTGACTTGGTGATAGGATCGCACCCGCACACAATACAAAAGGCTGATGTTATTGAAAACGACGGTAAAAAATCATATTGTGTTTATTCAATGGGAAATCTAGTTTCAGATCAAAGAGAATCCTACGGACAATATTACGGTGTAGAGATTGGTGTGTACTCTGATATTACAATTGAGAAAATTGGGGACAAGACAACGATAAAAAGTTTCGAAAACAAGCCATACTATGTGGATAAATACACAGATAGTGTGACTACAAGATATGTTGTAGTTCCAGTTAAACAAGTTCTCAATTCAGAAATAAATTATCCAAGAAAAGACAAAATAATATCCAAATTGAACAGAGCAAATCAACATTACGAAAAAATATTTAACAAGGAGTAAAAATGGGAAATATAATACTTACAGGTGACAGACCAACAGGAAAATTACATTTGGGTCATTACGTAGGCTCATTAAAAAACAGAGTTATCATGCAAAACAAAGGTGACTTCGACAAAATGTATGTCATGATTGCAGATGCACAAGCTTTGACTGACAACTTCAACAATCCAGACAAAGTTCGTGAGAACATCATTGAAGTTGCACTTGATTATTTAAGTTGCGGAATCGATCCAAACAAAGTTACGATTTTTGTGCAATCGCACGTTGAACAACTTACAGAATTGATGTTTTATTATATGAACTTGGTTACACTTTCAAGACTCGAAAGAAATCCTACAGTTAAAGCAGAAATCAAACAAAAAGAATTTGGAGCGAGCCTTCCTGTTGGATTCTTGACATATCCAATCAGCCAAGCGGCAGACATTACGCTTTTTAACGCAAACATAGTTCCAGTCGGAGAAGATCAGCTTCCAATGTTGGAACAAACGCGTGAAATTGTAAGAACGTTCAACAACTATTACTCAGAAGTTTTGGTTGAACCAAAAGCTGTAATTCCTGACAACAAAATCTGTTCCAGACTTCCAGGATTAGACGGCAAAGCTAAGATGAGTAAATCATTGGGTAACTGTATTTATTTGTCGGATTCTGAAAAAGATGTCAAATCAAAAGTGATGAGTATGTTCACAGATCCTAACCACATTCAAATCACAGATCCTGGAAAAGTTGAAGGAAATACAGTGTTCACTTATTTGGACGCTTTCTGTACAGACGATGATTTCTCAGAATTTCTTCCAGATTACAAAAATTTGGACGAATTAAAAGATCATTACAGACGTGGTGGACTTGGCGATGTCAAAATCAAAAAATTCTTGAACAATATTTTGCAAAAAGAATTATCTCCAATCAGAGAAAAAAGAAAACACTACGAACAAAACATTCCAGAAATCTTCGATATGTTGTTAAAAGGATCAGAAGATGCCGGAGAAGTTGGAGCAGAAACTTTGAAGAAAGTAAAAGCTGCAATGGGAATCAACTACTTTGAAGATGTGGAATTGATTAATAAACAACAACAAAAATACAAATAAATGAGAAATCAATCACGTTAGTGGTTGATTATGGATAGCAAACCATCATATACGAATATCTAGACTTCAAAAATTGATGATTTCTAAATCTCAAAATCCTAAAATCGCAAGCACGCTGAAGCTTACGCAGTCCGATTTTGACGGATTTATTCGATTTGAAATCTTGACAATTTTTTCCGTATGATATTCTTAGCATGAAAGGTTTGCTATATTTTTTATATATGTCAATCACTTCGGTGGTTGATTTTTGCTTGATTAATAAAATATAAATTTTATTTGATTTTTCATTTGCTTAAAATTATTATTTAAGGGTATAAATAATAAAGGAAAGGAAGATTATTATGTTAAGAGCAAAAGTAGGATCTAGATTATATAATATAAACGAAGCTATTAAGCTTGGAGAAATTGCGATAGCTAGCTTGAATGAGGTGCAATCTTATTTGGGTACAGCATCAGGATGGGGAATTTTCGATATTTTCAAGGGTAAGACTATTACTACTATGATTAAAAGATCGAATTTAAAAAAGGCGAAGAATCAAGCGAAGAAGGCTGATTTGGCGATTAGAAAGTTCAGTAATATTATGATTGATTTGGACAAGAAACCAAGTGTTGGTTTCAGATACAAGAACACGTTTTTCTTGGCGGATTATTTTGATAATAAGCTTTTTGACTCTGTAATTCAAATGCAAATTCTCAATAACAAGAGAAATTGCGACGCTGCTATTAAGCAATTGAAAAAAGAAGTGTATAATTTACAAAAGGAAAAAATGAATTTAATGAATGAATAGATTTTATAGGGGGTATTATGTTCAAAGAGTTTAAGAAATTCATTACTGAAGGTAATGTAATGGATTTGGCAGTTGCCGTTATCATGGGTGCTGCTGTTAAGGAAATGGTAGATGGACTTATTAATGGACTTATAGCACCTTTGATTGGGGCTGCAACTGCAGGAATTGATATGAAAGAAATGGCAGCAACTGTTGCAGGAGTTAAGTTACAATACGGTTTGTTCTTGGATGCTTTGGTTAAATTTATTATAATTGCATTCGTAGTTTTCTTGATGGTTAAAGCTATCAATAAAGGTCGCGATGCTTTGCATAAAGAACCGGAAGCTGATCCAACAACAAAAACTTGCCCATATTGCAAGAGTGAAATCGACATTACTGCTACAAGATGTCCACATTGTACATCTGAATTAACAGAATAATTTGACATAAAAGGGGATTGTATCCTCTTTTTTTGTTGTCTTGTGTTATACTGAAAAAGGAATGATTAATTTATAATAAGGAGATTATGATGAAATACGATTTTGAAACGATTAGTGACAGAAACGAAATGGGATCTAGAAAATGGGCTGTAAGAAGCGAACAATTTCCGAATATGAAAAAAGATGTAGTTCCATTTAGCGTTGCAGATATGGAATTCAAAAACGCACCAGAAATTATCGAAGGTTTGAAAAAACGCTTAGATAATTTGGTTTTGGGATATTGCTCTCCTACAGACAGATTTTACAATAGCATCATAAATTGGGACAAGAAACGCCACAATGCAGATATAAAAAAAGAATGGATTGTCGAAGTTCCAACTGTTGTAGATGGATTTTTTGCTGCAGTAAGTGCTTTCACTAAAAAAGGCGATTCTGTAATGATTATGAGACCAGTGTATGGTCCATTCAGATTTGCCATTGAATTTAATGAAAGAGTTATGACAGATGTTCCTTTGATTTCAGACCAACGCAACAATTATTCAATTGATTTTGAAAAATTTGAATCAGAATGTAAAAAGTCTGAAAACAAAATGGTTATTCTTTGTAATCCTCATAATCCGGGTGGAATTTTGTGGAGCAAGGATGATTTGGAAAAAGTAATCAAGATTGCGAATGATAATGATGTGATTGTTGTGGTTGATGAGATTTGGCAAGATATTGTTATGCCGGGAAACACTCACACATCTGTGCTTTCTTTGGATAGAAAATTAATCGAAAAAACAGTTGTGTGTCAATCTTCTACAAAAGCTTTTAACTTGGCAGGACTTTGCTGTGGATATACAATTATTTCCGATTCCGAAATGATGGCTCAATACAAGAAGACTTTGGATATTATGAGAAGCAACGCTGTCAATGTTATGGGACTTGAAGCTACACAATTGGCTTTTGACGAAGCTGAAGACTGGCTTGACGAATTAATCAATGTTATAGATACTAACCAAAAAATCGTCTACGATTTCTTCCAAGAAAAATACCCTAAAATCATAGTAAATCACCTTCAAGCAACTTATGTTATGTGGATGGATTTCAGATGTTTAGGATTGAACAGCGACGATTTGCTTAAAACATTGGGTGAAAAAGCTGATTTGGTATTCACTGACGGAAGATTTTTCGGAGAATGCGATGGATTTGTACGATTTAACGTTGCAGCTCCTACAAAAGTCGTAAAAGACGCATTAGTTAGATTGGATAATTTACTACAAGAATTATACAAATAAACACAAAAATCCCGAAACTCGTTTGAATTTCGGGATTTTTTTAATTTCTATTTTACATTCAAAAATTGTTGCATAAATTCGAAAGGACCATTATCCACTTGAACTTTTGGATTATTAATTGATGTGTCTTCTTTTGAAGTTATTGAGATGTTAATGCTTTCTGTATCTTTTGATTTTGGAGTTGATTTTAAGCTAACATCGTATGATTTGTCCTTGAATTCAAATGTTAAATTGAACTTATCGTCTTTGTTAGTTGTCTTTAATGTGTTCATTTTTTCTTCGAATTCTTTTTTAGATTGGTCTGATTTTAAATTATTTTCAATTTCTTGGATTTTTTGTTGTTCTTGGTCTGTAAGGTCACTTCCCTTGGCAAGTTTGGCGTATTCTTTGAAGTTTTTCAATAAAGTTTTTCTTGAATATTCCATGACTTTTGCCCATTGTTCGCCAGTCAAATTCACAGAGTATTTGTGGTTGCCATCTTCTTTAACAGTTAATTCCTTGTTGTCGATTACAAAGTCTTTTGCGATTCTAACTTGGAATTTTGTATTTGATGATAAAAGTGGCATGAACACAGTGAAATCTCTTACAGTTGTCGCTTGGAAATTTTGCTCAGTTAATTTTTGCAAAATTTGTGTAACATTGAAGTACAAGTTTTTTTGAATCAAAGCTTCCTTCATTTTTGGTGGAAGATTGTTAGCAAATGCATCGTAATTCAAGTACGCTTTTCCATCTTGGATTGCAAAGTGAAGTTCACCCAAGTTGTTTCCTTGACCAGCTAATTGAGCTACATCGCTTGTAACAGTTGCCATTGCAACTCCTGTTGTTTTGTCTTGTGTTGCTTTGACTTTGATTTCTTTTAGCTTGGAAGTTTCATTCTTGAATTCATAAGATTGGTTCTTCCATTCAGTTGTTTTTCTAAAATCGTTTAATAGGCTTACTTTTTCTTTTGCTTGAGAGCAAGCGCTTAAAGTTATTACCATAAGTAGTGATAATAACACTAATGTAAATTTCTTTTTCATAAATTCCCCCTGACAATAATATTATAACAGATTTCGGCAAATGATTTTGAACAAATCACAATTGTAGACTTATTGTAACCTAATGTTGAATTTTGAAATATAAATGACAAATAAATAGTTGACAAGTAGAAATCGTTTAACTAAAATAAAATTGAAGTGATAATTATGAAAAAATATTAGAGGTTCATATGACTATAGGTAAATTAAGAAAAACAATCACACTTGTTATTATGATGTTGTTACTTTTATCGTCTTGTCAAAAAAATAAAATTAAAAACGACGAGCAAAAAGCAAATCAAAACGAGACAGTAAAAGTAGATGTTGACGAAAAGGATAAAGCTAATATAAATGAAACTGTAAAAATGTTTTTTACGCAAAAATATTACAAGCTGGAAAAAGATACAAATAAAATTAGATTGAGTGAAAGTCTTGAAAAATTTTTAGCTAAAAAACCAGATTATAAGTATTATGAATTATCCGAGTTGAAAATATTGGATACGTATGAAAGTAAAGACAAAATTTTAGTTTTAGTGAAGACATGGATTTCTACTAAGGATAAGAAATCTGGAGAAGGCGTGATAATGAGAATTTTAATATCTAAGGATAAGAATACGTATGTCGTAGAAAATGAAGTTGCTGAGGATATGATAGAATCAGAAAATTATCAAACAAAATTATCCAAAAAAGATATAAAAAATTACATTAAAAAATCATCGGTAATGAATGGAGACAATTTATCGGATTCAGAGATAGATAAGAATATAAAAGATTTTGATGTGTACGATTTTTACTCATATATTGGAATGTTTGAAGTTCAAAAAAGTAAAGAAACTAATGAAGATTTAATTTATGTTTTAGAAAATCATGAATACAAATAATTTAAAAAGGAAAGTTCATAAAAAGAACTTTCCTTAATTTTTTGTTATTTTAATTTTTCTAATAATTTTAATGTGTAATCGTACATTCTTTGAGTAGATTCAATTCCCAAATGTTCCAATGGAGTGTGAGCGCCAATGATATCTGGACCGAAACTAATCATATCGCAATCAGGAAGTACGCCTTTTAACAAACCACATTCCAAACCTGCGTGAATTGCAGTTACATTAGCTTTCTTGCCAGTCATTTCTTCGTACAATGCTGGAGCAACCTTTGCCAATTCTCCATCAGTGTTGAATTCCCATGCTGGATATTCTTTTTCGATAACAGTAGTTCCGTGAGTCAAATAAGCTAATGATTTGATCTTGTCGAACATATTGTGAAGTTCGCTTTCTACAGAACTTCTTACACAACAAGTAACCTTGATTTTTTCGTCGTCTGCTTCAACAACACCAACGTTTGAACTTGTTTGAACCAAACCTTCGATGTCTTGTGAAGTTGAAATAACATCGTTGATTAACAAATACAAGAATTTAACGATAGATTGAGAAGTTTCTTTTGAATAAGAAAATTCTGTTTTTTCTGTTTCTTTAATATCCAAAACCAAGTTAGGATCTGTTTTTCTACCTTCGTGACGAACATATTCTCCAATTTCGTTTAAAATATTCATTGCCTTGTCCAAATCATCAACAGTGATGATAGCGTGAGCATTCTTTGCGATGGCATTGTGTTTTGATCCACCGGAGATTTCTTGCAATCTAAAATCCATTTCCAAAGCAACTTTGTTCAAAAGTCTTGCCATAACTTTGATGGCGTTTTTGTTTTGTTTTTGAATTTCAAGACCAGAGTGACCACCATTTAATCCAGAAAGAGAAATTTCGATAGCCTTTGATAAGCCTTCTGATTTTTCACTCTTGAAAGTAGTAATGGCATTTGCTCCACCAGAACAGCTTACAATGAAGTCTCCTTCGGTTTCGGTGTCGATGTTTAACAAACGAGTTCCGCTCAAATGTTCAGCAGTCACACCGTTTGCTCCGTCCATTCCACGTTCTTCATCAATTGTTACAAGAACTTCCAATTTTGGATGAGCAACATCATCAGAATCCAAAATAGCTAAGCAAAACGCAACAGCGATTCCGTCATCTGCTCCTAAAGTTGTGTTATCTGCATAAACATATCCGTCTTTAACGTGCATTGAGATAGGATCTTTTAAGAAATCGTGGTCTGAATCATCAGTCTTTTCGCAAACCATGTCCATGTGTCCTTGCAAAATAACAGGTTCTGAATTTTCGTAACCTTTTGTAGCGTCTTTTTTGATAATTACATTGTTAAGATGATCTTGGTATACTTCAAGTCCTCTTTCCTTTGCAAAACTAACCAAAAAATCTGAAACGCCTTTTTCATTTCCCGAACCACGAGGAATATCGTTTAATTGTTTGAACCAATAAAACACTTTTTTTGGTTCTAAATCTTCATATTTTTGCATGAGTAACCTCCTATATATCTTCTTACTTTATTATAACTCTTTTACATTATTTTGTAATCTAATTGACAAGATTATTTACAACATTTACGATAATATCCATACCAGTTGAAATATCATCGTAGCTCATCTTAGCAAACCCAATCAAAAACACATTAGTGTTCATGTTTTTATCCAAATAAAAATCATCGATACTAGTCACATATACAGAATTTTCCTTCAAAGTTTTCAGCAAAACATTACTGTCAATCCTCTTATCGACCTTGATTACGACAGATGTGCCACAATCAGTTTTCTCA
>NZ_JAGYZD010000352.1 GCF_018371055.1 Finegoldia magna
TATTCCTTGTAATCCCTTTATTTATAAGCTTTTTATCAGTATTTCTATTTACATTTTTATAAATTTGTGATATAATAAAATAAATTTGTGATATTAAAAGAGGTGAGTAGAATTGATGGATAGAACAGTTATTGATTATTTAACAAACTTAGTACATGACGCTCCTTTTATTCCTGTTCCAACTTTATCAACTGAAAACAAACAAATCTTTAAAATAGATCCCCATTTTGGCAAAGGTACTTTTCGCATACTAAAATTTGACAGCCGTTTAATTCTAATTTTAATTGCTAACTTTACTCCAAATGAAACAATGGAGAAAATAACCGAAGTATCTGAAAAGTATTTAGAGATTAGCCAATTTGAAACAGAAAGCAGTTCATTTAAAGTCGGTGGCAGAAAGTTAAATAATGTAGAAAAAGGTATATATTGTTACTTAAATACAGAAAAGAAAACTTATACCTATTGTGAGGCAAATAAGCCTGTAAAGTTTACGAAAATAATCCTAACCAAAGAATACTTTGATACTTTCTTAAAATTAAAATATGATGATTTTGAATATGAAAAAGCAAAGATTCTTAATTCTTATTTGTTAAAAACTCAAAATTCTCCGCAGTTGAATTTTATATTTCAACAGATAAGAGAATCCCAAGCTGAAGGAAAGATTTTGCCTTTATATTTGGAAAGCAAAGTTATGGAACTATTATCTATCATAATTACAGAGTTAGAAGAAAAGGAAAAAAATATATCCGTTGTCTTAACTAAAAAAGATAAGCAAAATCTGAAAAGGGCTGTATCAGCTATGAAAAAAGATTTATCGGTTCATATTGACGGACTTGAACTCTCTAAAATTGCTTTAATGAGTCCTGCACGATTTCAATTAGCTTTTCGCAAATACTACGGTGTTCCTCCCTACGAGTACTTAAAAGAACTAAGGCTTAATAGGGCATTATTATTGCTGAAAAATCCCGAGTATAAAATATCTACGATAGCAGAAAAAGTTGGCTATACACACACAGGACATTTTGCTAAAATATTCAAATCAACTTATGGTATCACACCAAGTAAATATAGAAGTATGCTTAACTAAAGAAATTTATCCCAATATTATAAAACATAAATCATGACCACCCGTAAAACGGGTGGTTTGTTCAAGGGCTATAAGCCCGAGTGATACCAACCAGCGTCTCAAGGCGCTGGTTTTCACTCCATTCAAA